>NZ_CAKASO010000047.1:0-28545 GCF_916862475.1 Nocardioides sp. Leaf374 | reverse complement strand
GCTGCTGTGGCTGGCCCTGGCCACCGCGCTCGCGCAGGTCGTCGCCTGGAGCCTGGAGGGCCTGCGCCGCCTGCCCGCCTCCTCGGCACAGGCGTCGGTCTGCTGGTCGCCGCGGCCCTGCTCGGCCTCGACCTCGAGGGGCTGGGCCTCGTGCTCGTGGTGGTCGCGCTGCAGGTCGGCGCGGAGCTGCTCGTCGGGCGCAACTACGCCCTCGCGCTGGTCGCCATCACGCCGCTGGCGCTGCTGATGGTGCACCTGGCCAGCCCGGTGCCCGTCGGCACGCTGCTGCTCGACCGCGCCGTGGAGACCCTGCTCGGCGTGGCCGTCGGGCTGGCGGTGGGTCGGGCGCTGCGGCGCCGGCCCTGACCCGCGGTCGCCGTCGGTCGCGTGGGTTGCTGAACCGGCGCAATTGCGTGGTGGTGCGGGGGGTGGGGTGAGGGGTGTGCGCGGCTGGTGCCGGTGGTGGGTCGCGTGGGTTGCTGAACCGGCGCAATTGCGTGGTGGTGCGGCCGGTCGGGTGGGCGGTTTGCGCGGCTGGTGCCGGGGGTGGGTCGCGTGGGTTGCTGAACCGGCGCAATTGCGTGGTGGCGCCGCCGGTCGGGTGAGGGGTGTGCGCGGCTGGTGCCGGGGGTGGGGCGCGTGAGTTGCTGAACCAGCGCGATTGCGCCGTTGCGCACCGGACCGACCGGGCGGCTCAGAAGTAGTCGCGCACGTGCAGCGGGCGGCCCGCGAGTAGCAGGTCGAGCAGGGCGTCGTGGTGGTCGGGCCCGGTGAGGTGGTCGAGCATGCGCAGGTTGGCGCAGGTCTGCGCGCCCGCGAAGAGGAGGGCCAGTCCCTGCGGCGTGAGGGTCGGTACGTCGACCCCGCCCGGCGCACCGACCGCGACCCCACCGGTGGCCAGCCGCTCGCAGCGGCCTGGCCCGTCGCCGAGCGTGAGCCGGTAGCGACCGTCGGCGCCGAGCCGGTCGCCGGCCACGGCGAGGTCGATCGCGACACCTGGCCCGGCAGTCCCGCCCCCGGACCCGACCCCGACCCCGACCCCGCCCCCGGACCCGGCCCCGGACGCGCCCCCGGCCCCGCCCCGCGGGCCGGGACCCGCGGGGAGGGCGAGACGTCGAGCGGTGAGGGCGCCGGCGACGTCGTGCACCCGCAGCATGTAGGGGTGGTGGGCGGCGGGGTCGGGTGACCAGGTGACGCCGGGCAGGAGGAGCCGCGCGGGGTCGGCGCCGGAGGTGCGCAGGGCGAGGGTGGGGGCGACGGAGGTGGAGCTGGCCAGCACCTGCCACAGCGCGCGGTAGCCGTCGGCGCTGACGGCGAGGAGGTCGTGCACCTCGAGCACGCCGTTGGGGCCGTAGCCGCCGTGGCGCGACCAGCTCGCGTAGCCGACCACCCGCCCCGTGGCGTCGACGGCCAGGGTGGTCGCGCCGCGGTCGGCGTGGAGCTCGGCGTCGGGCCGGTCGAAGCGCGGGCCGGTGCGGGTCAGCGGACCGTTCTGCGCCGCGGCCCAGGCGGCGTACAGCCCCTGCACCGCGCGCACGTCGCCCACCTCGGCGCGCCGCGTGGTGACGCCGGTGGGCGGGCGCACGCGCGACAGCGAGGCGGTCGGCAGGGTGACCCGGTCGAGGGCGGCGACCAGCTCCCAGCCCAGCGAGCGGTAGATGCCGGGGGCGGTGGGGTAGAGCGTCGAGAGGACCTCGCCGCGCCCAGCGGCCTGCGCGAGGAGCGGGGCCATCACCGCGGCGAGCAGCCCGCCGGCGCGGTGCTCCGCGGCGACGGCCACGCCCGCGATGCCGCAGGTGGCGAGCTCGACCCCGCCCCACCACGACGCCTGCTCGAGCGCGACCACCTTGGCCACGAGCCGGCCACCGTCGAGAGCGCCCCAGCCGTGGCGACCCGGCGGCGGCTCGGCGGGGCGCGTGCGGGGCGGGCTGCCGGCCGGCGGGGCGCCGAAGGCCTCCTCGGCCAGGGCGGCCTCGCCCTCCCAGTCGTCGGGGGTCAGCTCGCGGATCTCCACGACCCCGAACCTAGCCGGGCGCGCCGGGCCGGTGGCGGGCCCGGGGCGGGCGCGCGTGTAGACATGCGCCGTGAGCGACCTCGACCCCGCCCCCCGCGACGCCGCCGACCCGCTGGCCCCCCACCGCGACCGCTTCGTCGGCGCGAGCAGCCCGCTGGTCTACCTCGACGGCAACTCCCTGGGCCGCCCCCTCGCCGTCACCGGCGCCCGCCTCGCCGGCTTCGTCGACCACGAGTGGGGCGGGCGGCTGATCCGCGGCTGGGACGAGGACTGGTTCGACCTGCCGCAGCGCGTCGGCGACGACATCGCCCGCACCTGCCTGGGCGCCGCCGCGGGCCAGACCACCATCGGCGACTCCACGACCGTGCTGCTCTACAAGGCGATGCGCGCCGCGGTGGCGCTGCGTCCGGGCCGCGACGAGATCGTGGTCGACCGCGACAACTTCCCCACCGACCGCTACCTCGCCGAGGGCGTGGCCCGCGAGTGCGGGCTGACCCTGCGCTGGGTCGAGGTCGACACCGCGCTCGGGGTGAGCGAGGAGCTGCTGGCCGACGCCGTGGGGGAGCGTACGGCGCTCGTCGTGCTCAGCCACGTGGCCTACCGCTCGGCGTACCTCGCCGACGGCGCGACGCTGACCCGTCTCGCGCACGACGCGGGCGCGCTGGTGCTCTGGGACCTCAGCCACTCGGTGGGCTCGGTGCCGGTGGAGCTCGACGGCTGGGACGCCGACCTCGCGGTGGGCTGCACCTACAAGTACCTCAACGGCGGCCCCGGGTCGCCGGCCTTCGTCTACGTCGCCGAGCGGCTGCTCGCCGAGATCGAGCAGCCGCTGCAGGGCTGGATCGGTGCGCACGACCCCTTCCTCATGGGCCCGACCTACCGCCCGGCCGAGGGCATCCGCCGGATGCTGTCGGGCACGCCGCCGGTGGTCGGCATGCAGCCGGTGCGCGACATGCTCGAGCTGCTCGACCGGGTCGGCATCGCCGCGGTGCGCGAGAAGTCGGTGGGGCTCACCGACTACGCCCTCGACCTGGCCGACGACCTGCTCGCGCCGCTCGGCGTGGGCGTGGCCAGCCCGCGCGACCCCGCCCTGCGCGGCGGCCACGTCACCCTGGTGCACGAGCGGATGCGCGAGGTCACCACCGAGCTGTGGCGCCGCGACGTCATCCCCGACTACCGCGACCCCGGCGGCCTGCGCCTGGGGCTGTCGCCGCTGTCGACGTCGTACGCCGAGGTCCGGGCCGGTCTCGAGCAGGTGCGCGACGTGCTCGGGGGGCTGCTCGGCTGAGGTCGCCGCCGGCCTGCCGGCCTGCCGGGTGCTGTGCGGGACGTCATGCGGAGGGTGGAGTCGCCTCCTCGTGGCGCATGACGTCCGGGGTGCACGCGCCGCCCAGCCCCGCCCGCAGGGCGCTCGTCGGGCCGCCCGCAGGGCGCTCGTCGGGCCGCGTGGCAGGGTGAGGACATGCGCTACCCCACGCCCCTGCAGCCCGGCGACACGATCGGCGTGACCGCTCCCTCCTCGGGGGTGGCGGGCCCGCTGCGCCCGCGCCTCGACGCCGCCGTGGCCACGCTGCGCGAGCGCGGCTTCGAGGTGGTGCTCGGCGACTGCCTCGACGGCTCGTCGGTCACCTCCGCCCCGCGCGCCAGGCGCGCGGCCGAGCTCGGCGCGATGCTCACCGACCCCGCGATCCGCGCCGTCGTGCCGCCCTGGGGCGGCGAGCTGGCCGTCGACCTGCTCGAGGAGCTCGACTGGGCCGCCGTCGAGCGCGCCGAGCCCACCTGGGTGGTCGGGTGGAGCGACCTCGACACCGTGCTGCTGCCGCTCACCACCCGGCTGGGCTGGGCCACCCTGCACGGCTGGAACCTCATGGACACCCCCTACGCCGCCCCCGACGGCCTGCTGCACTGGGTCGACGTCGCCTCCGCCACCGGCCCCCTCACCCAGACCAGCCCGGGCCGCTACCGCGCCGACGGCTGGGACGACTACGTCGCCGAGCCCGGCGTCGACCGCATGACGCTGCCCGACGAGGGCGGCTGGTCGCTGCTGGGCGGGGGAGAGGCCTCCTTCTCCGGACGCCTGGTCGGTGGCTGCCTGGAGGTGCTGAGCCCACTGGCGGGCACGGCGTACGCCGACGTGCGCGGCTTCGGCGAGGCCCACGCCGACGACGGCCTCGTCGTCTACGTCGAGGCCGCCGAGCACGGCGCCTACGACGTCGCCCGCGCGCTGCACGGCCTGCGCCTGGCCGGGTGGTTCGACCACGCCACCGGCATCCTCGTCGGGCGCACCTCCGCCCCCGCCGCCGAGCACCTGACCCAGGCCGAGGCGGTCAAGGACGCCCTCGGCATGCTCGACCTCCCGGTCGTCCTCGACGTGGAGATCGGCCACGTGCAGCCCTTCCTCCCGCTCGTCAACGGCGCCCTCGCCGACGTCGACACCGGCGACCGCACCCTCGTCCAGACCTTCGCCTGACCACTCCGTCGCCCGACCCCGCCCCCGCCGCGGGACGTCATGCGGAGGGTGGATGCGTATCCACGGTGCGCATGACGTCCGCCGCCGGGACCCGACCCGTCGGTCCGCCGCCGGCCGGCCCGCCCAGCCGCCCGCTGCGGGACGTCATGCGGAGGGTGGATGCGCATCCACGGTGCGCATGACGTTCGTCGCTGGGGGCCCGAGCCGCCCCCCCGCCGACCCGCCGCCCGCCGCCCGCCGCCCGCCCGCACCGTCGCCCGCTGCGGGACGTCATGCGACAAGTGGATGCGCATCCACCTCTCGCATGACGCTCGCCCCACCCGACCCGACCCGACCATCGACCCGCCCCGCACGACCCGCCCCGCACGAGCCGCCCCGCACGACCCGCCCCGCACGACCCGCCCCGCGCGAGCCGCCCCGCACGAGCCGCCCCGCACGAGCCGCCCCGGGCCGACCGGAGCCACGAGGGTGACCCGAGTGTCGGTGGCGCGGGCGATGCTGAGGTGGTGCCCAGCCTCCCGCCGCCCCCGTCCCTCGCCGACGGCGCGACCCGCGACGACGTCGTCGCGTGGGTCGCGGCCCACCTGGGCGACCTGACCCTCGAGGGCCCCGACGGGGTGCGCGCCGGAGCGCTCACCGGCGGGCAGGGCGCCGCCGACGCCGCGCTCGCGGCCCTCGACGTCACCGGCTACGCCCGCAACCGCAGCACGGTGCTGCCCGTGGGGCGCCGTGGTGCGAGCCGGATGTCGCCCTACATCCGCCACGGGCTCACCCCGCTGCCCGCGGTGTGGTCGGCGGTCGGCGACGCCCCCGAGCGCGACCGCCGCAAGTACCGCGACGAGCTGCTGTGGCAGGAGTACGCCCGCCACCTCCACGCCCGTGTCGGGCCCGCCCTGGGCCGTCCGCTGCGCCACGAGCAGCCCGCCGGACCCCGACCCGCCGACGGCCGCGACCCATGGCCGCGGGAGATGGCGTGCATGGACGCCGTGGTCGGCGAGCTCCACGACGACGGGTGGCTGGTCAACCAGACCCGCATGTGGCTGGCCTCCCAGTGGGCCGTGCGCGAGGGTGCGGCCTGGCGCGACGGCGAGGACGCGATGTTCGCCCACCTGCTCGACGGCTCGCGCGCCGCGAACCGGCTGGGCTGGCAGTGGACCACCGGCACGGGCAGCGGCAAGCCCTACGGCTTCAGCCGCTGGCAGGTCGAGAAGCGCGCGCCGCAGCTCTGCCGCTCGTGCCCCCTGAAGGCCGCCTGCCCCGTACAGGACTGGCCCGAGGCCTCCACCGGCGCGCGGGTCGAGGGGCCCGGCGCCCCCGACCTCGGTCCCGGCGACATCCCGGCCGGCCCCGAGTCGGTCGAGGGCGGTGGGGCCGAGGAGGTCTGGCTCACCGCGGAGTCCCTCGGCGACACCGACCCCGCGCTGGCGGCCGACCCCGAGCGGCCCGCGGTGTTCGTCTTCGACGAGCCGCTGCTGCGCGGTCTGCGGCTCTCGGGCAAGCGGCTGGTCTTCCTCGCCGAGACCCTGGGCGAGCTCGGCGCGGGCCGCGGTCTCGACGTACGCCGGGGCGACGTGGTCGAGGAGCTGGCCGGTCGCTCGCTCGCGACGACCCACGCGCCGGTGCCCGGATGGGCGCGCCGGGCCGCGGCGCTGGGGCCGGCGGAGGTGCACCCCTGGCCGTGGCTGGTGCGTCCGCGGCGCGCCTCGGTGCGGTCCTTCTCCTCGTGGCGCAAGGGTGTGCGGGCCTGAGCCGACCCGGGCCGGGTCCGGGCGGGCGCCGTCGGCGGTGACCACCTCGTGCGGGACGCCGCACGGCTCGACCCCGGCCGAGCCGTGCAAGCCATGGCCTCGGGCGGTGCCCTCTGGCAGGGTCGGCGGATGGACCAGCGACTCAGCTTCGTGACCCTGGCCGCGCGCGACCTCGCCGCGAGCCGACGGTTCTACCTCGACGGCCTCGGCTGGCGGGCCGCGCTCGACGTCGAGGGTGAGGTGCTGATGGTCAAGGTCGCCGACCGGGTCGTGCTCTCCCTGTGGGACCGCGACGCCTTCGAGGCCGAGGTCGGTCCGCTCGCCGGCGGGCCCGGTCTGGCGCCGCTCACCCTGGCCCACAACGTCGCCACCCGCGAGGAGGTCGACGCCGTGCTCGCCACCGCCCGCGGCGCCGGCGCCGACCCGGTGCACCCCGGGCAGGAGCGCGCCTGGGGCGGCTACACCGGCTACTTCGCCGACCCCGACGGCTACCGTTGGGAGATCGCCTGGAACCCCGGGCCGATCGGGCAGGAGGTCCTCCCATGAGCAGCGACACGAGCCAGACCGACACCACCGACGACCAGCAGACCGATCCGGACAAGCAGGTGCTCACCGGCCACGACGTGGCCGAGGCCCTGCTCGAGGAGTGGCGCTTCGTGCTCGGGCGCCTCCACGCGCGCTTCCGCACCGGCGACTTCAGCACCGGCGCCCGCCTGGTCGCCGCGATCGCCGACGCGGCCGACGCGGTCGACCACCACCCCGACGTCGACCTGCGCTACCCCCACGTCGACGTGGTGCTCTCCAGCCACGACGTCGGCGGCATCACCCGTCGCGACCTGCGCCTGGCCGCCACGATCACCGACCTGGCCGGCCAGGTCGGCGCTGAGCCGGCGCCGCACGAGGTGCAGGCCCTCGAGTGGGCCCTCGACACCCCCGACCCGTCGGGCATCAAGCCCTTCTGGGCCGCCGTGCTCGGTCTCGACCCGAGCGCCGGGAATGACGACGAGGTGCTCGACGGCGACGGCCGCTCGGCGCTGTGGTTCCAGCGCTCCGCCGACGGGGCCGGCGGCGGGGCCGCCGACCGCGCGGGGGCGTCCGGTCAGCGCTTCCACCTCGACGTCACCGTGCCCCCGGAGCTGGCCGAGAAGCGCGTGCGCGCCGCGGTCGAGGCGGGCGGCACCCTCGTCAACGACGGCTACGCCCCGGCCTTCTGGGTGCTCGCCGACGCCGAGGGCAACCACGCCTGCGTCTGCACCTGGCTGGGTCGCGACGGCTCCGCCACGGCCCCGCCCGCCGACGAAGCCTGAGCCCGGCTCGGCCGCCCCCGGCGGGGCGGCCGAGGGTCCGCTCAGCTACCGGGACTGCGCAACCGGCGCAATTGCGCGGGCGGGCGGGACGGTGGCGGGGAGGTTTGCGCGGTCGGCGCGGACGGCACCGCCGCGGGACTGCGCAACCGGCGCAATTGCGCGGGCGGGCGGGGCGGTGGCGGGGAGGTTTGCGCGGTCGGCGCGGACGGCACCACCGCGGGACCGCGCAACCGGCGCAATTGCGTGAACGAGCACGCCGCACCCAGCCGCGTGCGCACCCGGGCCGCCGATCGGCACCCTCAACCCGACCACGATGTGGGACTACCGTCCCGCATCGTGGGACGGGGTGGCAGGGTGTGGTGACGGGAGAGGGGCCACGGGCTACCGTGGTCAGCATGCGCCAGGACCTTCTTGTACGCACGCGACGCGTGAGCTGAGACCACCACACCCGGTCGAAGTCCACGTGTCACCCCTCGTCGCCCTCGGGCCGGGGGGCTTTTTTGTGCCTCGCACACCGGAGGCGACCACGAGCGGCACGCCAGATCCAGCACGCAGCACCGGCAGGCGGATCCAGCGCGCAGGTCCAGGCGGCACGGCCCTCCGGGGCCACCTTCCACGAGCCACACACCGGCCCCCCGCGGGCCACACAGGAGCAAGGGGCACAGAGGCATGAGCGAGCAGGTGACGGGTGCGCAGAGCCTGATCAAGTCGCTGGAGGCGGCCGGCGTGACCGACGTCTTCGGCATCCCCGGCGGCGCGATCCTCCCGGCGTACGACCCGCTGATGGACTCCTCCATCCGCCACATCCTGGTGCGCCACGAGCAGGGTGCGGGCCACGCCGCCCAGGGGTACGCCGCCGCGACGGGGCGGGTCGGGGTCTGCATGGCCACGTCGGGCCCGGGCGCGACCAACCTGGTCACGCCGCTCGCCGACGCCCACATGGACTCCGTGCCGCTGGTCGCCGTGACCGGTCAGGTCGGGGCCTCGATGATCGGCACCGACGCCTTCCAGGAGGCCGACATCCGTGGCATCACGATGCCGATCACCAAGCACAACTTCCTCGTCACCGACCCCGCCGAGATCCCGCAGAAGGTCGCCGAGGCCTTCCACATCGCCTCGACCGGTCGCCCCGGGCCGGTGCTGGTCGACGTCGCCAAGTCGGCGCTGCAGGCCATGACCGACTACCGCTGGCCCACCGAGCTCCAGCTGCCCGGCTACCGCCCGGTGACCAAGCCGCACGCCAAGCAGATCCGCGAGGCCGCGCGCCTGGCCCTGGAGGCCCGCCGCCCGGTGCTCTACGTCGGCGGCGGCGTCATCCGCGCCCGCGCCCACCGCGAGCTGCGCGTGCTGGCCGAGCTCACCGGCATGCCGGTGGTCACGACCCTGATGGCCCGCGGCGCCTTCCCCGACTCCCACCCCCAGCACCTGGGCATGCCCGGCATGCACGGCACGGTGGCGGCGGTCGCGGCGCTGCAGAAGAGCGACCTCATCATCAGCCTCGGTGCCCGCTTCGACGACCGCGTCACCGGCAACCTCGACTCCTTCGCCCCCGGCGCCAAGGTCGTGCACGCCGACATCGACCCCGCCGAGATCGGCAAGAACCGCCACGCCGACGTCCCGATCGTGGGCGACTGCCGCGAGGTGATCTCCGACCTCGTCGTGGCGCTCACCGCCGAGAGCGACGCCGGCACCACCGGCGACTACGAGCAGTGGGTGCAGTTCCTGGCCGGGGTGAAGCAGAAGTACGCCCTGGGCTACGACCTGCCCACCGACGGCAGCCTCTCGCCGCAGTACGTCATCGAGCGGCTCGGCTCGATCGCCGGGCCCGAGGCCATCTACACCTCCGGCGTCGGCCAGCACCAGATGTGGGCCGCGCAGTTCATCGGCTACGAGCACCCCAACACCTGGCTCAACTCCGGCGGCCTCGGCACCATGGGCTACTCGGTGCCGGCCGCGATGGGCGCCAAGGTCGGCATGCCCGACACCACCGTCTGGTCGATCGACGGCGACGGCTGCTTCCAGATGACCAACCAGGAGCTCGCCACCTGCGCGATCGAGGGCATCCCGATCAAGGTCGCGATCATCAACAACGAGTCGCTCGGCATGGTGCGCCAGTGGCAGACGCTCTTCTACAACGAGCGCTACTCCAACACCAACCTCCAGCGCCACGGCGGCCCGGTGCGCATCCCCGACTTCGTCAAGCTCGCCGACGCCTACGGCTGCGTCGGACTGTCCTGCGAGGCCCCCGGCGACGTCGACGCCACCATCGAGAAGGCCATGGAGATCAACGACGTGCCCGTCGTGGTGGACTTCCGGGTGCACCGCGACGCCATGGTGTGGCCGATGGTCGCCGCCGGCACCAGCAACGACGACATCAAGTACGCGCGAGACCTCGCGCCCGACTTCGACGAGGACGACCTGTGAGCGCACACGCCGACTCCCGCAGCACCCTGTCGGTGCTGGTGGAGAACAAGCCCGGTGTCCTGGCCCGCATCGCCGGGCTCTTCAGCCGCCGCGGCTTCAACATCGACAGCCTCGCGGTGGGCCCCACCGAGCACCCGGAGATCTCGCGGATGACGATCGTGGTCGACGTCGAGCGCTCCCCGCTGGAGCAGGTCACCAAGCAGCTCAACAAGCTGGTCGAGGTGATCAAGATCGTCGAGCTCGACCAGGGCGCCTCGGTCAACCGCGAGCTGGTGCTCGTCAAGGTCGCCGCCACCGCGGAGACCCGCGGCCAGGTGCTCGACACCGTGCAGCTCTTCCGCGCCAAGGTCATCGACGTGGCCCCCGACGCCCTCACCGTGCAGATCACCGGCAACGCCGGCAAGATCGCCGACTTCCTGCGCGTGCTGGAGCCCTTCGGGATCCGCGAGCTCGTGCAGTCCGGCATGGTCGCCATCGGCCGCGGCTCCCGCTCCATCTCCGAGCGCAGCCTGCGCCCGGTCGCCACCCCCGCTCCGCCCGCCGCGGTCTGACCCGGCGCCCCCGACGCACCTCCACTGAAACCAACCCGAAGGAGAAGCCCCCGTGGCTGAGATGTTCTACGACGACGACGCCGACCTGTCCCTGATCCAGGGCAAGAGCGTGGCGGTCATCGGCTACGGCAGCCAGGGCCACGCCCACTCGCTGTCGCTGCGCGACTCCGGCGTCGACGTCCGCATCGGCCTGCAGCCGGGCTCGAAGAGCCGGGCCAAGGCCGAGGCCGAGGGCCTGCGCGTGCTCACCCCCGCCGAGGCCGCGGAGGAGGCCGACGTCATCGTCATCCTCGCCCCCGACCAGCACCAGCGGAAGCTCTACGCCGAGGAGATCGCCCCGGCGCTCGCCGAGGGCGACACCCTCGTCTTCGGTCACGGCTTCAACATCCGCTTCGGCTACATCACCCCGCCCGAGGGCGTCGACGTCTTCATGGTCGCCCCCAAGGGCCCCGGCCACCTCGTGCGCCGCGAGTACGTCGACGGCCGCGGCGTGCCCGTGCTCGTCGCCGTCGAGAAGGACGCCTCGGGCTCCACCTGGGACCTCGCGCTGTCCTACGCCAAGGCCATCGGCGGCCTGCGTGCCGGCGGCATCAAGACCACCTTCACCGAGGAGACCGAGACCGACCTCTTCGGCGAGCAGGCCGTGCTGTGCGGCGGCGCCTCGCAGCTGGTGCAGTACGGCTTCGAGGTGCTCACCGAGGCGGGCTACCAGCCCGAGGTGGCCTACTTCGAGTGCCTCCACGAGCTCAAGCTCATCGTCGACCTGATGTACGAGGGCGGCATCGCCAAGCAGCGCTGGTCGGTCTCCGACACCGCCGAGTTCGGCGACTACGTCTCGGGCCCCCGGGTCATCACGCCCGAGGTGAAGAAGAACATGGAGGACGTGCTCGCCGACATCAAGAACGGCGCCTTCGCCGAGCGCTTCATCACCGACATGGACAACGGCTCGCCGGAGTTCACCGAGTTCCGCAAGAAGGGCGAGGCGCACCCGATCGAGTCCACCGGCCGCGAGCTGCGCAAGCTGATGGCCTGGGTCAAGAGCCACGACTCCGACTACGTCGAGGGCACCTCCGCCCGCTGACCCGGTCGGTCCCGCCCGGGACGACCCGCACCACCAGCAGCACCAGCAGCACCCGCAGCACCCGCCGAGCCGGCGCCCCACCCGGGGCGCCGGCTCGTGGCGTCCGGTCGCCCGCCACGCGGCCGGCGCGCGGCCCGCGCGGAATGCCCCGTGCCCCGGGGCCGTTGGGGCAGGCATGCAGATCGAGATCTGGTCAGACGTCGTGTGCCCGTGGTGCTACGTCGGCAAGCGCCGGCTGGAGTCGGCGCTGGCCGACTTCGAGCACGCCGACGAGGTCGAGGTGGTCTACCGCTCCTTCGAGCTCGACCCCTCCGCGCCGCACCACGGCCACGAGAAGACCCTGCCGCAGCTGGCGCGCAAGTACGGCCGCCCCGAGGACGAGATGCGCCAGATGGTGGCCTCGCTGGTCGAGACCGGCGCCGAGGAGGGCCTGGAGCTGCGGCTCTTCGACACCGTGCACACCAACACCGTCGACGCCCACCGGCTGCTGCACCACGCCCTCGCCGTCGGCGGGCCCGCGCAGCAGCGCGCGCTCAAGGAGGAGCTGCTCGCGGCGTACTTCAGCCGGGCCGAGGACGTCGGCGACCACGACGTGCTGGTGGCCGCCGCCCGGGCCGCCGGACTCGAGGAGGGGCCGGCCCGCGAGGTCCTCGCCGGACAGGCCCACGCCGAGGAGGTCGCCGCCGACGTCGAGCAGGCCCGGGCCTACGGCGCCACCGGCGTGCCGTTCTTCGTCGTCGACCGGCGCTACGGCATCTCCGGTGCCCAGCCGGCCGACGTCTTCGCCCAGGTCCTGCGCACCGCCTGGACCGAGGCCCACCCGCCGCTGCAGGTCGTGGGCGCGGGCGAGGCGGGGGAGGCCTGCGGGCCCGACGGGTGCGCGCTCTGACCCACGGCGGGCGCCGGCGGCTGCGGCCTGCGACGGGCCCCGCCCACCCGTCCCGGTGGACAGGTGTGGCCCCGACGGTGTGACGGCGGTTACGGTCGGCGGGTGACCCGACGCTCGCCGCTGCGCGCCCTCGCCGCCCTGCTCGCCACGACCGCCCTGGGGGCCGCGCTCGCCGGTGGGCCGCCCGCAGCGGCGGGCGACCCCGGCCCCGCGGCGACGGCTGCGGCGCAGGAGAGCGGCGTCGGGCCGCGGCTGACGTCGTTCCCTGCCGCGCTGCTGCTGAGCAACCTGCTGCCCGACCTCGACCCGCCCGGCGCCAACGACTGGGCCTGCCGGCCCAGCGCCGCCCACCCGCGCCCGGTCGTGCTGGTCCACGGCACGGTCGAGAACCGCTACGACAACTGGGCGCAGATGGCCCCCGACCTCGCCGCGGCCGGCTACTGCGTCTTCGCCCTCGACTACGGCAGCTACGCCCGCACGCCCTACCGGGGCCTCTCGGACATCGCCGCGTCGGCCCAGGAGCTCTCGGCGTACGTCGACCGGGTGCTGGCCGCCACCGGTGCGGCCGAGGTCGACCTGGTCGGGCACTCGCAGGGCGGGATGATGCCGCGCTACTACCTGCGCTTCCTCGGCGGCGCCGACAAGGTCGACCAGCTCATCGGGCTGTCGTCGAGCAACTACGGCACGACCTTCTTCGGCGTGCTCCCGCTGGTCGCCGCGCTGCCCGGGGGCGAGGGGCTCGTCGGCCTGGCGGCGCCGGCGATCCCGCAGCAGCGGCAGGGCTCGGACTTCCTGGCCCGGCTCAACCAGGGCGGCGACACGGTGCCCGGCGTGCGCTACACCGTCATCCAGACCCTCTTCGACAACGTCGTGACGCCCTACCGCAACGCCTTCCTCAAGGACCCCGGCGTCACCAACATCCTGCTCCAGTCGCGCTGCCCGCTGGACCAGAGCGACCACCTCAGCATCAGCTACTCGCCCAACGTCGTGCGGCTGGTCAAGAACCGGCTCGACCCCTCCACGGCCCGCTCCCTCTGCGTCTACTCCCCGCCGCTGCTCTGAGGCGTCCCGCCCAGGTCGACGACCCGGTCCAGGCCGACGTCCTCGAGGAACGCCGGGTCGTGGCTCACCACCAGCAGCGCGCCCCGGAAGGCCCCCAGCGCGCTCACGAGGGCGTCGTAGGAGGCCAGGTCGAGGTTGTTGGTGGGCTCGTCGAGCAGCAGCAGCCGCGGCGCCGGGTCGGCCAGCAGCAGGGCCGCCAGGGTCGCGCGGAAGCGCTCCCCGCCGGAGAGCACGCCCACCAGGCACCCGGCGGCGTCGCCACGGAAGCCGAAGCGCGCCAGACGCGCCCGGGCCTCGTGCGCGTCGGCGCCCGGTGAGCGGTCGAGCACCCCGTCGAGCACCGTGCGGGCGGGGTCGAGCACGTCGAGGCGCTGCGGCAGCAGCGCCGTCGGCACGTACGTCGACACCGCGCCGGCGGCGGGCGGCAGCAGCCCGGCCACGGTGTGCAGCAGGGTGGTCTTGCCGGCTCCGTTGGGCCCCACCACCGCGACCCGGTCGGGGCCGTGCACGGCGAGGTCGACCGCGGCGCCGGTGCGCAGCACCAGCCCGGCGGTGGCGAGCACGCGCCGCCCCCTCGGGACCGCGGTGGCGGGCAGGTCGACCCTGACCGCGGTGTCGTCGTGGACCCGGCGCTCGGCCTCCTCGAGCCGGGCACGGGCGTCCTCGAGGCGCCCCTCGTGGACCGTGCGGTAGCCCGCGGCCGAGCGCTCCGAGCGGTTCTGCTTGTAGTCGATCTCGGCGCGTCCCATGCCGCCGGCACGGGCGGCGCGCGCGCCCTGGCGCCGACGCTGGGCGATCACGCGCTCGGCCTCGACCCGGTCGGCCCGCTGGCGGCGCACCTCGGAGCGGGCCGAGGTGACGGCGGCCGCGGCGGCCTCCTGCTCGGCGCGCAGCTGCGCGGCGTAGGCCGACCAGCCGCCGCCGTACCACCGCACCCGCCCCGCGCGGAGGTCGCCGACGCGGTCGACCTGCTCGAGCAGCGCGCGGTCGTGGCTGACCACGACCAGGGTCCGGGTCCACGACGCCAGCACCTCGCCGAGACGTCGCCGCGCGGCGGCGTCGAGGTTGTTGGTGGGCTCGTCGAGCAGCAGCACGTCGGGTCGGCGCAGCAGCAGCCGCGCCAGCCCGAGCCGCACCACCTCGCCGCCCGAGAGCTCGCCGAGGCGGCGCCCGAGCACCCCGGCGGGCAGCCCGAGGCGGTCGAGCTCGGCCTCGGCGCGGTCGGGCAGGTCCCAGTCGTCGCCGACCTCGGTGACCAGCCGGGTCGCCCGCTCGTCGGAGGCGCCGGCCTCCAGCTCGCGCAGCGCGCGGCGCACCGACCCGACGCCGAGCACGTCGGCGACGGCCGCGCCGACGTCGAGGGTGAGGTCCTGCGGCAGCAGCCCGACCTCCCCGCGCACCGCGACGTGACCGGAGGTGGGCGTCAGCTCACCGGCCACCAGCCGCAGCAGGGTGGACTTGCCCGAGCCGTTGGCCCCGACCAGGCCGGAGCGGCCGGGGGGCACCGCGAGGTCGAGCGGAGTCTCGCCGCCGAGGGCGGGGGTGCCGTCTGGCCAGGTGTGGACGACCCCCGCCAGCCTGATCGCGGGCGCCGGGTCCGGGGGCGGGGAGGGGGTACGAGGGGTGGGTGCGGGCACGGGGCCTCCTGAGGACGTGACGGATCGCGGGCGAGCGGGGCTCGCCGACGCGGGGACGTGGGCCTCAGAGGAGCAACCGGACCTGCCGTGGGGGAGGGGATGGGACGGGTCCACGGTAGGTCGCCGCGGTGGCGCGGTGCCACCGCTTTCCCGTCGCCCGCGGCCGGTAGGGTGCGGGCCGCACAGCGTCGTGCACCGTCCCGTCCCCGCCGTCGTCCCGCGACCGCGCCGCGCACCGCCCCGGCGGCCCGCGTCTCTCGCGGCCACGCCCCGGGGAGCCCCGTCGAGGACCAGCGAGGTCACCGCTCGTGAGCAAGCCCGTCGTCCTGATCTGCGAGCCGCTGAGCCCGGCCACCCTCGAGGCCCTCGGCCCCGACGTCGAGGTCCGCACCTGCGACGGCACCGACCGCGCACGCCTGCTCCGCGAGGTCGCCGACGCCTCCGCGCTCGTCGTGCGCTCCGCGACGCGGGTCGACGCCGAGGTCCTGGCGGCCGCGCCCCGCCTGCGGGTCGTCGCCCGGGCCGGGGTCGCCCTCGACACCATCGACGTGCGCGCCGCCACCCACGCGGGCGTGGTCGTCGTCAACGCGCCCACCTCCAACGCGGTCTCGGTGGCCGAGCTGGCCGTGGGCCTGCTGCTGGCCGCCGCCCGGTGCGTCGTACCGGCCCAGGAGGCGCTGCGGGAGGGGCGGTGGGAGCGGGAGAGCTTCACCGGCACCGAGCTCTACGACAAGACCGTCGGCGTGGTGGGGCTGGGCCGCATCGGCGTGCTCGTCGCACAGCGCCTCGCGGCCTTCGGCATGAAGGTGCTGGCCTACGACCCCTACGTCCAGCCCGGCCGCGCCGCCCAGGTCGGCGTGCGCCTGGTCGACCTCGCCACCCTGCTGCGCGACTCCGACGTCGTCTCGGTGCACCTGCCCCGCACCCCCGAGACCACCGGGCTGATCGGGGAGGCCGAGCTGCGGCTGGTGCGGCCCTCGGTCATCGTCGTCAACGCCGCACGCAGCGGCGTCGTCGACGAGGCCGCGCTCCACGACGCCCTCGTCGAGGGCAGGGTGGCCGCCGCGGCCCTCGACGTCTTCGAGCACGAGCCGGCCACGGGCAGCCCGCTGCTGGGGCTGCCGGGTGTCGTGGCCACGCCGCACCTCGGCGCCTCCACCCACGAGGCCCAGGAGAAGGCGGGGCTGGCGGTCGCCCGGTCGGTGCGCCTGGCGCTGGCCGGCGAGCTGGTGCCCGACGCCGTCAACGTGCAGGGCGGCGTCATCGCCCACGACGTGCGCCCCGGCATCCCGCTGACCGAGCGGCTGGGCCGGATCTTCAGCGCCCTGGCCGGCGAGGCCGCCGCCAGCCTCGACGTGGAGGTGCGCGGCGAGATCACCGACCACGACGTCACCGTGCTCGAGCTCGCCGCCCTCAAGGGCGTGCTGACCGACATCGCCGAGGAGACCGTCTCCTACGTCAACGCCCCGCTGCTGGCCGCCGAGCGCGGCACCGCCGTGCGCCTCGTGGTCGACCCCGAGAGCCCCGACCACCGCAACCTCGTCACCCTGCGCGGCACCCTCGCGGGCGGCGCCACGGTCTCGGTCAGCGGCACCCTGGTCGGCATCGGCCAGCGCGAGCGGCTCGTGGAGGTCAACGGCTACGCCCTCGACATCGAGCCCACCGACCACCTGGCCTTCCTCACCTACGCCGACCGCCCCGGCGTCGTCGGCACCGTCGGGCGGGTGCTCGGCGACGCGGGCGTCAACATCGGCGGCATGCAGGTCTCCCGCGACGCCCCCGGGGGCCTGGCCCTCGTCGCTCTCTCGGTCGACTCCGCCGTGCCCGCCGACGTGCTCGCCGCCATGGGGCGCGCCATCGACGCGGTCTCCGTGCGCGCCGTCGACCTCACCTGAGGACGCCCGGGCGAGGTGGGCCTCAGGCGACGGTGACGCGGTCGCGGGCGGTGTGGGAGCGGCCGCGGCCGCGGGCGACGACGTCCCAGGCCTCGGCCAGGCGGGCCACGGCGTCGTCGAGCTCGTCGGCCGGGCGCGACCAGGGCAGCCGCACGAAGCGGTCGAGGCCGCCGTCGGCGGCGAAGACCGGGCCGGGGGCCACGAGCACGCCGCGGCGCTCCGCCTCGTCGGCCAGGGCGCTGGCCCGGGCCGCCGGCAGCTCGCACCACAGCGCCAGCCCGCCGCCGGGCAGGCGGAAGCGCCACCCGGGCAGGCGCGAGCGCACCGACGCCGCGAGCGCGTCGCGCTGCGTGCGCAGCCGGGTGACGTGCTCGGGCAGCACCGGCCCGCCGGCCAGCAGCCGCGTGAGCACCAGCTGCTCCATGACCGGGGAGCCGAGGTCGAGCACGAGGCGGGCCTGGGTGAGGGCCTCCACGCGGTGGTGCGGTGCCCTGATCCAGCCCAGCCGCAACCCGCCCCAGAAGGACTTGCTGGCGCTGCCGAGCGTGATCGTGTCGGGGGAGTGCAGGGCGAAGGGCGCGGGCATGGCCTGGCCGTCGAGGGCCAGGGCCTGGTGGGCCTCGTCGACCACCGCGACCGTGCCCGCGGCGCGCAGGTGGGAGGCGTAGCGCTCGCGCTCCTCGTCGGCCATGAGCAGGCCGGTGGGGTTCTGGAAGTCGGGCACGAGGTAGGCCAGGGCCGGGCGGCTGCGCCGCAGGGTGCTCGCGACGGCGTCGAGGTCCCACCCGTCGGGGTCCACCGGGCAAGGCACCAGCCGGGCGCCGGCGTTGCGGATGGCGCCGGTCGCGTTGGGGTAGACCGGAGACTCCACCAGCACCCGCGAGCCCGGCCCGGCGAAGGCCCGGGCCACGATCGCGGCCGCGGAGAGCGCACCCGGGGTGACCAGCACCTGCTCGGGGTCGGTGGGCAGGCCCCGTGCGGCGTACGACGCGGCGATCGCGGCTTGGAGGGCGGGCATGCCGGCCGGGAAGTAGCCGTGACCGCCGAGGTGGGCCGGCAGCTGCGCGGCCGCCTCGGCGAAGGCGGCGGCCAGGCCCGGGGGCGCGCTGGCCGCGGCGCAGTTGAGGTCGAGGGCCTCGGCGTCGTCGGGGCCGGGCAGCAGGGCGCGGTCGTGGGCCCGGCCGCGCCCGCCCGGCAGCCGGGCGAAGGTGCCGGCGCCCTGCCGGGCCTCGGCGAAGCCGGTCTCGCGCAGCGCGGCGTAGGCGCGGGTGACGGTGGTGCGCGAGACGGCCAGCGCCTCGGTGAGGTCGCGCTCGCTGGGTAGCCGGGTGCCGTAGCCGATGCGGCCGTCGCCGATGAGCAGGGTGAGGGCGTCGGCGAGGCCGAGGTAGGCCGGGGAGCGGTCGAAGCCGCCCACGAGCGCGGCCAGGCGCGAGGCCGACACCGTCGTGGCGCTCAGCGGCAGCGGGCCCGGGTCGGAGCGCCGCGCCCCGGCCGGGCGGTGGGGCGCGCTGCGGGCGGAGGTGGCCTGGGTCATGCAGACCACTGTCCCACGATTGGCTATTTGTTCCCAGGCCAATCGGGCGCAGGCTGGGGTGGTGCCCACGACCACCGCCACCCGACGCCCCCGACCCGCCCTGGCCGACCTCGGACCCGTCGCCCAGCTGCGGGCGGGGCGCCTGGGCCGCCGGCTGCCCCAGCTCGCCGTCGGCCTGGTGCTCTACGGCGTGTCGCTGGCCATGATGGTCCGCGGCGACCTGGGTCTGGCCCCCTGGGACGTGCTGCACTCGGGGCTGGCGGGCCTGGTGCCGCTCACCCTCGGCCAGGTGATCGTGGCGGTGAGCTTCCTGCTGCTGCTCGCCTGGGTGCCGCTGCGCGAGGTGCCGGGCCTCGCCACCGTCGCCAACGCCGTCGTGGTCGGCCTCTCCGCCGACGCCACGCTGGCGGTGCTCGAGGCGCCGCAGGGCTGGGCCGCCCGCGCCGCCCTCATGGTCGGCGGCGTCCTGCTGTGCGGTTTCGCCAGCGCGCTCTACATCGGCGCCCAGCTGGGTCGGGGTCCCCGTGACGGGCTGATGACCGGGCTGAGCCGGCGCACGGGGCTGTCGCTGCGGCTGGTGCGCACCGGGCTCGAGGTGAGCGTCGTGCTGCTCGGCCTGGCCCTCGGCGGGGTGCTCGGGCTCGGCACCGTGCTCTACGCGCTCGCGATCGGCCCGCTGACCCAGGCGATGCTGCCGTCCCTCACGGTCGACCTGCGCCTCGACCCCGCCCCCGGACCCGCCGCCGGCGGCTCCTGAGGTCCGGCGGGCGGGAGCCTCAGCGCCTGGTGGCGATGAGGGTGGAGGCGTCGGAGGCCACCATCACCTCGACGGTGGTGAAGCGGGGGTCGGTGAGCCACTGCTCGCGCAGGGTGTCGACGCGGCCGTAGCTGATCGGCGGCCAGACCTCGCAGGGGGTGAAGTCGTCGAGGACGACGATGCCGCCGGCCTCGACCAGGTCGGCCACGGCGTCGACGCCGACCTCGGTGGGCTCCCCGGAGTCGAGGAAGAGCAGCGAGAAAGGACCCTTGTCGAGCAGGGTCGACCAGTCGGCGGCCAGCACCTCGACCTGGCCGTCGTCGACGAAGATCTCGGAGGCGGCGCCGGCCAGGCGGGGGTCGAGCTCGGCGGTGACGATCCGGGTGGCGTCGTCGCGCACCCCCGAGCGCAGCCAGGCCGTGCCCACCCCGCAGCCGGTCCCGAACTCCGCCATCGTGCCGGAGCGGGTGGCGGCGAGCGTCGCCAGCAGCCGGCCGGTCTCGTTGCGGCAGAACGACACGTACCCCGCGCGCCGCGAGACCGCGAACGCGCGGGCGACCACGTCGGGAAGGTCGGGAGGGGCGCTCATGGGCCGAGTCTCCCACTGCGGGACGGCCGTCTCGGATCGCGGACGGATTCCGGAAAGCGGTGGCCGGCGTCCGGAATGCGGGGCTACCATGGTCGCACCATGCGGAGCATCCTCGTACTCATCGAGCGCCGCGGCGGGGCCCAGCAGTAGATCTGCTCAGAGAGGCCACCTCGCCGCGGTGGTCGTCGTACGTGGTCTCTCGGCACTGCTGGATCGATGACGTCCCTGCCGGGCGGCCCGTGCGCCACGCGCGACCCGCCCCCCCGCACGGCCCGTCCCTCGTGCGATCCGCGAGCCGACCCGCCCGCCCGTGTGGGGTGTCGTCGTTCCAGCCGTGCCGCGAGCCGCACGGCGCCACCGCCGTCGGCCGGCGCCCCGCCGGTCGGCGCGACCGACCGGGTCACGACCCGGGGACGAGCCCGGGAACGAACCCAGGACCGAAGGAGAGACCGATGTACGACATGTACCCCGAGTGGGGACCGGCCAGCCACGACCCCGAGAACCCCCGCAGCCGCGAGGCCCTCCAGCGCTCGCTCGACCAGCGGGACGACGGGGGCGAGCGGCCCGACGACAACTAGCCTTCCGCGCATGACCGACCCGAACGCCGCCCCCACCTCCGGAGCACCCTCCGGGCCCGCCACCGGCACCGTGCGCCTCGCCGTCATCCCCGGCGACGGCATCGGGCCGGAGGTGACCGCCGAGGCCCTCAAGGTCCTCGACGTGGTCGCCCCCGCGGGAGTGACGTTCGAGCAGACCCACTACGACCTCGGCGCCGAGCGCTACCTCGCCACCGGCGAGGTGCTGCCCGACTCCGTGCTCGGCGAGATCCGCCAGCACGACGCCATCCTCCTCGGCGCGGTCGGCGGCAAGCCCAACGACCCGAACCTGCCCCCGGGCATCCTGGAGCGCGGCCTGCTGCTGCGGCTGCGCTTCGAGCTCGACCACTACGTCAACCTGCGACCCTCCCGGATCTTCCCGGGCGTGACGTCGCCCCTCGCACACCCCGGCGAGGTCGACTTCGTGGTGGTCCGCGAGGGCACCGAGGGCCCCTACACCGGCAACGGCGGCGCCCTGCGCGTCGGCACCCCGGCGGAGGTCGCCACCGAGGTCTCGGTCAACACCGCCTTCGGCGTGGAGCGCGTCGTGCGCGACGCCTTCGCCCGCGCCCAGCGCCGGCCCCGCAAGAAGCTCACCCTGGTCCACAAGACCAACGTCCTCGTGCACGCGGGCGCGGTGTGGTGGCGCCTGACCCAGCAGGTCGCCCGGGAGTTCCCCGAGGTCACCGTCGACTACATGCACGTCGACGCGGCCATGATCTTCCTGACCACCGACCCCGCGCGCTTCGACGTGATCGTCACCGACAACCTCTTCGGCGACATCGTCACCGACCTGGCCGCCGCCATCACCGGTGGCATCGGCCTCGCGGCCTCCGGCAACGTCAACCCCGACCGGACCGCCCCCAGCATGTTCGAGCCCGTGCACGGCTCCGCGCCCGACATCGCGGGCCAGCAGAAGGCCGACCCCACCGCGGCGATCCTCTCCGCCTCGCTCCTGCTCGACCACCTCGGGCACCCGCAGGCGGCCGCCGTGATCGAGGCCGCGGTCATCGCCGACCTGGCCGAGCGCGCCGGCTCGCGCCCGACGGCCGAGGTCGGCGACGCGATCGCGGCACGCGTCGGCGGCTGACCGGCCCCACCGCTCACGGACGCCTCCTCCCGACCGGGGGGAGGCGTCCGCGCGTCACGGGGGCCGCACGACCGCGTCGTACGCCGCTCCGCCCCAGCCCAGCCCGTCCCAGCCCCTCCCAGCCCGTCCGCCCGCCCGCGGCCGCCCACACCGCGCCGGGCCCCACCACCGAGGTCGACTACCGTGAGCCCCATGCAGATCAGCACCACCCTGACGTCCACCCCCGTCGACGACGCGCGCCTCGCGGGCATCCTGGGCGACCCCGGGTTCGGCAACTTCTTCACCGACCACATGCTCACCGTGGAGTGGACCCCCGAGGCCGGCTGGCACGACGCCCGCATCGAGCCCTACGCGCCGCTGAGCATCGACCCGGCCTCGGCGGTGCTGCACTACGCGCAGGAGACCTTCGAGGGGATGAAGGCCTACCGTCACGCCGACGGCTCGGTCTGGTCCTTCCGTCCCGAGGAGAACGCGAAGCGCATGGCGCGCTCTAGCCACCGCCTCGCGCTGCCCGTGCTCGACCCCGCCGACTTCGTGCAGGCCGTCGACGCCCTCGTCGAGGTCGACCAGCGCTGGGTGCCCGACACCACCGCGCCCGGCGCGGGGGAGAAGAGCCTCTACCTGCGACCGTTCATGTTCGCCTCCGAGGTGTTCCTGGGCGTGCGCCCGGCCCAGCACGTCACCTTCATGGTCATCGCCAGCCCCGCCGGGGCGTACTTCAAGGGCGGCGTGAAGCCGGTCAGCCTGTGGCTGACCGAGGAGTACACCCGCGCCGGCCGGGGCGGCATGGGCGCGGCCAAGACCGGCGGCAACTACGCCAGCTCGCTGGTCGCCCAGCAGGAGGCGATCGCCCAGGGCTGCGACCAGGTCGTCTTCCTCGACGCCCAGGAGGGTCGCTACGTCGAGGAGCTCGGCGGCATGAACCTCTACTTCGTGCACCGCGACGGGCGCATCGTCACCCCCGCGACCGGCACGATCCTCGAGGGCATCACCCGCGCCAGCATCATCGAGCTGGCCCGGGAGATGGGCCACGTCGTGGAGGAGCGCAGGTTCTCCATCGACGAGTGGCGCGAGGGCGTCGCCAGCGGCGAGATCACCGAGATCTTCGCCTGCGGCACCGCCGCCGTGGTCACCCCCGTCGGAGCCCTGAAGTGGGACGGCGGGGAGGTGCCCTGCGCCGCCGAGGCCGGCGAGGTCACCACCGCCGTGCGGCAGGCCCTCGTTGACGTCCAGTTCGGTCGCGCCGAGGACACCTTCGGCTGGATGCACCGCATCGTCTGACGACCGGCCGACCGCCGGCCGACGCCGGGTGCGGCGTCCGCGACGCGGGCACCGCCCTGGCCGCGCGCTGCCGAGTGAGGTTACCCTTACCTAAGTCGCTCGCGCAGACGGTGCGGGCACCGGCGGAGGGTCGAGCCATCAGCGTCGTCGCGGAGACCGGCACAGCGCCCCACGCCCCCCAGGGACCGCCGCAGGGTCGAGGTGGCGCGGAGCGTCGCGAGGACGGCCCGCGGGCGCCCCGCACGACGTTGCGCGGCGTCGTGGCGCTGCTCGTCCTGCTGCTCCTCGTGGCCGTCGTGGCCCTCGCCAGCCTGGTGTGGGGCGCGCGCGACGTGGCCCCGGGGCAGGTGTGGCGGGCGCTGGTCGACCCGGTGACCGGCGACAACGACCACCTCGTCGTGCGCGACCTGCGGGTGCCGCGCACCCTCATCGGTCTGGCCGCCGGCGCCGCGCTCGGCGCGGCGGGCGCGCTCATGCAGGGCGTCACCCGCAACCCCATCGCCGACCCCGGCCTCCTCGGCATCAACGCCGGCGCCTCGCTCGCCGTGGTCGCGGCCATCGCCGGACTCGGGGTGGCCTCGACCGCCGCCTACCTCCCCTTCGCCTTCGGCGGTGCCGCCGTCGCCGCGCTCGTCGTCTACGGCGCCGCCTCGCTCGGCTGGGAGGGCGTCACCCCGGTCAAGCTCGCGCTGGTGGGCGCCGCCTTCACCGCCACGGCTACCTCGGTCATCACCGTCGTGCTGCTCACCGACCGCCGCACCCTCGACGAGTACCGCTTCTGGCAGGTCGGCTCGCTGGCCAACCGCCCGCTCGACGTGCTCACCACCGTCCTGCCCTTCGTGCTCGTCGGGCTCGCCCTGGCGCTGGCCGCCGGTCGGGTGCTCAACGCGCTCGCGCTCGGCGACGACGTGGCCCGCGGGCTGGGCCAGGACGTCACCCGGGGCCGCCTGCTGGTGGTCACCGCGGTCGTGCTGCTGTGCGGGTCCGCGGTCTCCCTGGTGGGCCCGATCGCCTTCGTGGGGCTCGTCGTGCCCCACGTCGCGCGCGCGGTGGTCGGTCCCGACTACCGGTGGATCGTGGTGCTCTCCACCGTGCTGGGCCCGGTCGTGCTGCTCCTCGCCGACGTGGTCGGCCGTCTCGTCGCCCGCCCCGGCGAGGTCGAGGCCGGTCTGGTCGTCGCGGTCATCGGCGCCCCCGTGCTCGTCGCGCTCGTGCGCCGCTCGAAGGCGGTGGCGGCATGAGCGCCCCGTCCTCCACCCGCCCCGGCCCCGCCTCCGCGTGCCGGCAGCAGGGCCCGTCCGGGGCTGCCGCGGGCCAGGTCGCGCCCGACGGGTCGACGCCGGGCCCGGTGGAGGTCGCGCGCCGCGGGCTGGTCACGAGTCGCCGCCGGCGCCTGCGCCGTCGCGCCGTCGTGACCGTGGCCCTGGCCGCCGTCGCGCTCACCCTGTCGGCGCTCGCCCTCATGCTCGGCGACTTCCGCCTCTCGGTGGGCCAGGTCGTGGGCGCCCTCGTCGGCAGCGACGACGACCTCGCCGCCCGCTTCGTCGTGGTCGACCTGCGCGCCCCCCGCCTCGTGCTCGGGGTGCTGGTCGGGCTGGCCTTCGGCCTGGCCGGGGCGCTCTTCCAGTCGGTGCTGCGCAACCCGCTGGCCAGCCCCGACGTCATCGGCATCTCCCAGGGCGCCAGCGCCGGCGCCGTGGCCGCGCTGCTGCTCGGTGGAGCCACCGGCGCCGCGGTCTCCGCCTCCGCGCTGGTGGGCGGTGCCCTCGTCGGCCTCCTGCTCTACGCCGTGGCGTGGCGGCAGGGCATGACCGGCCACCGCTTCGTGCTCGCCGGCATCGGCGTGGCCTACGTCTGCAGCAGCGTGGTGGGCTACCTGCTGACGCGCAGCGAGGTCAACGAGGCGCAGGCCGCGCTGCTGTGGATGACCGGCAGCCTGGCCCAGGCCACCTGGGGCCTCGTCGTGACCCTGGGGGTGGCGCTCGCGGTGCTGGTGCCGCTCGTCGTGCTGGTGGCCCGGGGCCTCGACCTGCTGCTGCTCGGCGACGAGCAGGCCGCCGGGCTCGGCATCCGCCCCGAGGTGGTGCGCGCCCTGGTCATCGCCCTGGGGGTGGCCCTGGCCTGCGTGGCGACCGCCGCCGCCGGCCCCGTGGCCTTCGTCGCCTTCACCGCCGCCCCCGTCGCGCGTCGCCTCCTCGGCGACGGCTCGCTGGCCCTGCTCCAGGCGGCCCTCGTCGGGGTCGTGCTCGTCGTCGGCGCCGACGTCGTGGCCCAGCACCTCCTGCCCGCCGACCTCGCCGTCCCCGTCGGTGTCGTCACCGGCGCCGTCGGCGGCCCCTACCTGATCTGGCTGATGGCCAGCGGACGCACCCGGACCGCGTGAGCCGGACGTCGTGAGAAGGAGATCCCGCATGACCGCCACCACCGCATCCCCCCTCGACCGCCCGCTCGGCGGTGGTCCCGCGGGTCCCGCCCGACCCGACGAGGCCTCCGACGCCGGCCCGGGCCCGGCGAGCGGTGCCTTCCACGCGCCGGTCCGGCTCGTGGCCCGCGGGCTCGAGCTGGCCTACGACCAGCGCACGGTGGTGCACGGCGTCGACCTCGCCGTGCCGCCCGGCCGGGTCACCGTGATCGTCGGGGCCAACGGCTGCGGCAAGTCGACCCTGCTGCGCGGCCTCGGCCGGCTGCTGACCCCCGCGGCCGGCCGGGTCGAGCTCGACGGGCGCGACCTGCGCTCGGTGCGCCCGCGCGAGGTCGCCGCCGTGCTGGGGCTGCTGCCGCAGCAGCCCCTGGCACCGGAGGGGATCACGGTCGCCGACCTCGTCGGCCGCGGTCGCCACCCCCACCAGGGCGCCTTCCGACGCTGGAGCGCCGCCGACTCCGACGCGGTGGCCGAGGCGCTCGCCCTCACCGACACCCACGAGCTGGCCGCCCGCCGGGTCGAGGAGCTCTCGGGCGGGCAGCGCCAGCGCGTGTGGGTGGCGATGATGCTGGCCCAGGACCCCCGCATCATGCTGCTCGACGAGCCCACGACCTACCTCGACATCGCCCACCAGGTCGACGTGCTCGACCTGCTCGCCGAGCTCAACGAGCAGCGCGGCACGACGGTCGTCATGGTGCTGCACGAGCTCAACCTCGCGGCCCGCTACGCCGATCACCTCGTGGTCATGCACGAGGGGCGGCTGCTGTGCGAGGGGAGCCCCGCCGAGGTGCTCGACGCCGACTGCGTCGAGCAAGCCTTCGGGCTGCGCGCGCAGGTGGTGCCCGACCCGATCACGGGCTCGCCGATGGTCGTGCCGGTCGGTCGGCGCGCGGCCGCGCGGGCCGCGCGCCCCGCGATCCACCCGGGCGAGCGGTCCGAGGTCCGGGCCGCGGACCGGGCGTGACGCACCGCAGCTCCGATCATGTAAGGTGAGCCTTACCTAACTCAACGACCGGGCTCGGCCGGTCCCGCACACCTGAGGAGCGGACGTGACGTCCCTTCGTCCCCTGAACCGCCGCGGCTCCCGCCGGGGCCTGGCCCGCCGGGTCGCCCTGCCGCTCGGCGCCCTCCTGCTGGCCCTCCCGCTCGCGGCCTGCGGCGCCGAGGAGTCCGGCGGCAGCGCCTCCGACAGCGAGTCGACCGGTGGCGAGAGCTTCGAGCCCGTCACCATCGAGCACGCCTTCGGCGAGACCGAGATCGACGAGCAGCCCCAGCGCGTCGTCACCTGGGGCTGGGGCAGCTCCGACGCCGCCATCGCCCTGGGCACGATCCCGGTCGCCATGCCCAAGAACTCCTACGGCGCGACCGGGGAGGGCCTCATGCCGTGGCAGGAGGAGGCCCTCACGGCCGCCGGCGCCGAGACGCCGACCCTGCTGACCGAGGGCACCGAGGTGCCCTTCGAGGAGATCGCCGCCGCCGGCCCCGACCTGATCCTGGCCAACTACTCCGGCATCACCGAGGCCGACTACGAGAAGCTCTCGCAGATCGCCGACACCGTCGCCTACCCCGACGAGCCGTGGACCACCCCGTGGCGCGACGTCATCACCACCGTCGGCGAGGCCCTCGGCCAGTCCGACGAGGCCGAGCAGCTGCTCGAGGACATCGACGGCGAGGTGGCCACCGCCGCCGAGGAGCACCCCGAGTTCGAGGGCAAGACCATCGCCGCGGTCGCCATCGACCCGACCGCCTTCTACGTCTACAAGGGCGCCGACCCGCGCGTGCAGTTCCTCGAGGACCTCGGCTTCGAGCTCGCGCCCAGCGTCGACGAGCTGAGCACCGACGAGTCGTCGTTCTACTACACGATCAGCACCGAGGAGGTCGACAAGCTCACCTCCGATGTCCTGCTGTCCTACGTCGCCGACGAGGCGACGCGCGACGACCTCGCCGCCGACCCGGCCTACCAGGCCATGGAGCAGTTCCAGGACGACACCGTCGCCTCGGTGGTGGGGGAGTCCTACATCTCGGCGGTCTCGCCGCCGACCGCGCTGTCGCTCACCTGGGGTCTCGACGAGTTCGTCGCCTCCCTCGAGCCGGCCGTCCAGGCCGCGGGCTGACCGCACGACCCCGCACCCCGGCCGCGGCCGGTCCCCCCGCTCCGGCGGGGCGACCGGCCGCGGCTGTCGCGGTTTCGGCGGCTCGCGACGGTAGATTGCCACGGTGACGACCTTCTCCCACGGGCGCTCCGGCGAGCACGCGACCTCGCCCCGCCCGCCCCAGCAGGCGGTCACGGTCGGCCCCTACACGCTGCTGACCAAGATCGGCGAGGGCGGCATGGGCGTGGTCCACCTCGCCCGTGCGCCCCACGGCGAGCGGGTCGCGCTCAAGGTGCTGCGCCCCCACATCGTGGGCGACGACGAGGCCCGCGCCCGGCTGGCCCGCGAGGTCGGGTCGCTCTCGCGCATCCGCAGCCGCTGGGTCGCCGAGATCAAGGACGCCGACCCGTGGGCCGTCGTGCCCTACGTCGCCACCCGCTACGTGCCCGGCCTCTCGCTGCACGACCACGTCGTGGAGGAGGGACGCATCGAGGGCGAGGACCTCGTGTGGTTCGCCGCCTGCCTGGCCGAGGGGCTCGACTCGGTCCACGCCGTGGGAGTCCTCCACCGCGACGTCAAGCCGTCCAACGTGCTGATGGAGGGGCGCACCCCGATCCTCATCGATTTCGGTCTGGCGCGCGTGGCCGACGACCCCAAGCTCACCCACACCGGGTGGCTGCTCGGCACCCCCGGCTACCTCGCCCCCGAGATCCTCTACGGCGACGACGCCACCACGGCCTCCGACGTGCACAGCTGGGGCGCCACCGTGGCCTACGCCGGGCTGGGCCGCGCGCCCTTCGGTCGCGGCCCGTCGATGGCGATCATGGACCGCGTGCGCCGCGGCGAGCACGACCTGTCGGGGCTGGACGGCGACCTCGCCCAGGTCGTGGCCGCGGCCCTCCACCCCGACCCGGCGCGCCGGCCCACCCTGGCCGAGCTGCTGGCGTGGCTGCGCCCGCAGACCACCCGACCCGAGGCCGCGCCCGCCCCGCTGCCGGCCCCTGCCCGCGAGGACCCGTTCACGCTGCCGCTGGCGCTGGCCGCCGACATGGGTCTCCTTCCGATCTGGGAGACCGGTGCCGCAGGCCTGCTGGATGTCGGT
>NZ_CAKASO010000046.1:0-31576 GCF_916862475.1 Nocardioides sp. Leaf374 | reverse complement strand
CGCGACCCCGCCGCGCTCGACCGCGCCGCCGCCGCCTGCCGCGACGCCGGGGCCGCCGCCACCCTGGTGGTGCCCACCGACCTCACCGACCCCGCCCAGGTGGAGGCGTGCGTCAGGGCCGCGGTGGCGGCGTACGGTCGGCTCGACGCGGTGGTCACCACCGCGCAGGGCATGGCCTACGGCACCGTGGAGCAGGTGCCGCGCGAGGTCTTCGAGCACGTCGTCGAGACCGCGGTGCACGGCACCGCCCACCTCGTGCGCGCCGCACTGCCCGTCTTCCGGGCCCAGGGCGCGGGCACCCTCGTCGTCGTCAGCTCCCTGCTGGCCGAGGTGGCGGTGCCCTCGATGAGCACCTACGTCACCGCCAAGTGGGGCCAGCTCGGGCTGGTGCGCTCGCTGCAGCTGGAGCTGCGCGACGAGCCGGGCCTCCACGTGTGCCTGGTGTCCCCCGGCGCCATCGACACCCCCATCTACGACGAGGCGGCGACCTACGCCGGCAGCCGCGGGTCGGCCCCGCCGCCGGTGGTCGGGCCCGACCGGGTGGCCCGTGCGGTCGAGCGCTGCCTCGACCACCCGCGCCGCCGCCACGTCGAGGTGGGCCCCGCCAACCTGGCCACGATCCTCGGCTTCCGGCTCGCGCCCTTCGTCTACGACCGCGTCGTCGGTCCCGCCGTGCGGGCCGTGGTGCTGCGCGGGCCCGCCGTGGGCCCCGACGGCGGCAACGTCCTCGAGGCCGCCCCCGGCGGCCACACCGAGCGCGGCGTCTGGACCCTCCTCGGTCGCCGCCGCACCCGCGAGGGCAGCGGGGCCCGCTGGCGGCGCTGAGCCCGCCTCGCGCCCCTCGCGCCCCGCCACGACCGCTGCACCGTCCCGGCACCGTCCCGGCACCAGCCCGGCACCGCCCCGGCACCATCCCCTGCTCGACCCCACCGCACCAGGAGTCCCCGTGCCGTCCCTCCCCTCCTTCCTCCCCCAGCTCCCGCGCCTGCCCCTGCCGCTGCTCCTGCCGGCACCGGCCGCCGTCGCCCGGGCCGCCGGGCTGCTGCGCCGCTCCGACGCCGGACCCCACCCGCGGGTCGTGGTGGTCACCGGCGCCTCGAGCGGCATCGGCCGCGCCACCGCCCTGGAGCTGTCGCGCCGCGGTGACCACGTCGTGCTCGTCGCTCGCCGCGAGGAAGTGCTCGACGAGGTCGCCGAGGTGTGCCGCGACGAGGGCGCCGCCTCCGCGCTGGTGCTGCCCGCCGACCTCGACGCCGACGAGGACGTCGCCGCGCTGGTCGACCTCGTGCTCGAGCGTCACGGCCGCGTCGACGCGCTCGTGCACTCGGCCGGGGTCGTGGCCTACGGGCGCGCCGAGGAGCTCGACGCCGAGACCTTCGACGCCGTCGTGCGCACCAACCTGCTGGCCTCGGCCAACGTGGCCCGCCACACCATGCGCGTGCTGCGACGCCAGGAGCGCGGCGTGCTCGTGCTGGTGGGCTCCCTGCTCGGGCACGTCGCCGTGCCCGACATGACGCCCTACGTCGTGAGCAAGTGGGGCGTGCGCGCCCTGGCCCGCCAGCTGCAGATCGAGAGCTCCGACCTCCCGCACGTGCACGTCTGCCACGTCTCGCCGGGCAGCGTCGACACCCCGATCTACGACAGCGCCCTCGACTCCGCCGGCATGGTCAACCGGCCCCCGCCGCCGAGCATCAGCCCCGAGCGGGTGGGCCGCCAGCTCGTCGCCTGCCTCGACGCCCCCGGCCCGCGGGCCCAGACCGGCCTGACCAACTACGCCCTGGTCGCGGCCTTCACCCTGGCCCCGGCGGTGTGGGACCGAGCGATCGGGCCGGCCTTCGACCTGCTCTCGCGGCGCCCCGCCGGCACCCAGGACTGACCCGGACCGGGTCGGGCCCGCCTGGGCCGGGCCGCAGACGAGGAACGCCCCCGGTCGGTGGAGACCGGGGGCGCTCGTGGCAGGTGAAGGATTCGAACCTTCGAAGGCAAAGCCGACGGATTTACAGTCCGCTCCCATTGGCCGCTCGGGCAACCTGCCGGGTGTCGCTCACCCCCGGCTTGGCCGGAGGACGACGAGGCGAAACAATAGCGCAGCCCCCGGCACAGGAGGAAAACACCGGCCGGGGCCGACCCGATCACCCGCAGCGACCAGCTGCCACCAGCGCAGAGGACCGACATGGCCGACTCGTCGTTCGACATCGTCAGCAAGCTCGACCGCCAGGAGGTCGACAACGCCCTGGGGCAGACCGCCCGCGAGATCGCGACCCGCTTCGACTTCAAGGGCACCGGCGCCACCATCGAGTGGCAGGGCGACCAGGCCATCGAGATCAGCGCCTCGGCCGACGACCGCGCCAGCGCCGTGCTCGACGTCTTCAAGGGCAAGCTCGTCAAGCGCGACGTCAGCCTCAAGGTGCTCGACGCCTCCGAGCCGCGCCAGTCGGGCCAGCAGAGCAAGATCGCGATCGCGCTCAAGGAGGGCATCACCTCCGAGGACGCCAAGAAGATCTCCAAGCTGATCCGCGACGAGGGCCCCAAGGGCGTCAAGGCCCAGATCCAGGGTGACGAGCTGCGGGTGTCGTCGAAGAAGCGCGACGACCTCCAGGCCGTGCAGGCACTCGTGCGGGGCCAGGACTACGACTTTGCGGTGCAGTTCACCAACTACCGCTGAGGCGCCCCACCCGGCCACCGGACGAGGGGCCCGGCCGCGGGTGGGAGGGTGCGCTCCCACCCGCGGCCGGGAGTCTCAGACCCCCGAGGTGACGGCCGCGCGGCGTCCGGCCGGCGCCATCGAGGAGACCGTCGTGGCGCCGGAGGCCGGCGTCAGCCACACCTGCGTGCCGGCGTCGAGGCCGAGCTGGCGGGCGTGGGTGCGGGTCAGCACCACGGTGGTGTCGGGGCTGGCCTGGGCCGAGACCGCGGTCGGGTCGCCGTCGCCGGTGCGCACCGTCACGCGGACCTCGAAGCCGACCCGCAGCACACGGGTGACCGTGCCGCGCACCGCGCCGGCGAGGCCGGGCTGGAGCGCGACCTCGATGTCGTGCGGTCGCAGCACGACGCCACCCAGGGTGGTGACCTCGCCCAGGAAGCCCATGACGAAGTCGTTGGCCGGCTCGTCGTAGAGCTGGTCGGGCGAGCCCACCTGCTCGACGCGGCCCTCGTTGATCACCACGATCTCGTCGGCGACCTCGAGGGCCTCCTCCTGGTCGTGGGTCACGAAGACCGTGGTCACGTGCACCTCGTCGTGCAGCCGGCGCAGCCAGTCGCGCAGCTCCTTGCGGACCTTGGCGTCGAGCGCACCGAAGGGCTCGTCGAGCAGCAGCACGCTCGGCTCGACCGCCAGGGCGCGGGCCAGGGCCATGCGCTGGCGCTGGCCGCCCGAGAGCTGGGAGGGCAGGCGGTGGGAGAACTGGGAGAGGTGGACGAGCTCGAGCAGCTCCTCGACCCGGTGGGCGATCTCCGCCTTGGGCCGCTTGCGGATCTCCAGGCCGAAGGCAACGTTCTTGGCCACCGTCATGTGCTTGAAGACGGCGTAGTGCTGGAAGACGAAGCCGACGTTGCGCTTCTGCGCCGGCAGCCCGGTGGCGTCGACGCCCTCGATCGAGACGGTGCCGGAGTCGGCGGTGTCGAGGCCCGCGATGATGCGCAGCAGGGTCGACTTGCCGCCGCCCGAGGGGCCGAGCAGTGCGGTGAGCTGGCCCGTGGGCAGCGAGACCGACACGTCGTCGAGGGCGACGAAGTCGCCGAACTTCTTGGTGAGACCTGAGACTTCGATGCTCATGGGTGGCTCCTTCGGGAGGTCACGAGTCGTGCTTGGGGCGGAGGAAGGCGACGACGAGGAGGCAGGCGATGCTGACCAGGATCAGCAGGAAGGACGTCGCGTAGGCCGTCTCCTGCTGGAAGTTCTGGTACTTCTGCTCGACGACGAGGGTCGCGGTCTGGGTGCGGCCGGTGATGTTGCCCGAGACGATCTTGACCGCGCCGAACTCCCCGACCGAGCGGGCGAGGCTGAGCACCACGCCGTAGACCACGCCCCACTTGATGCTGGGCAGGGTGATCCGCCAGAAGGTCTGGGGCGCGTTGGCGCCGAGGCTGCGCGCGGCCTGCTCCTGGTCGTCGCCGACCTCGACCAGCACCGGCACGACCTCGCGGATGACCAGCGGCAGGGCCACGAAGCAGGTGGCCATGATCATGCCCGGGGAGTCGAAGATGACCTGCACGCCGCGGGCCTCCAGCTCGGGCCCGACCAGGCCGTTGCGGCCGTTGTAGGCCAGCACCAGCGCGAGCCCGACCACGACCGGCGACACCGACAGCGGCAGGTCGATGAGCGCCGAGAGCACCCGCTTGCCGGGGAACTCGTAGCGCACCAGCAGGATCGAGATGGTCACGCCGAAGACCAGGTTGATCACCACGGCCCAGAAGGCGATCATCGCCGTCAGCTGCAGCGCCCCGGTGACCTGCTCGTCGCCGAGCGCGTCGACGAGGTTGCCCAGGCCGTTGCCGAAGGTCTGGCGCACCAGCAGCGCCAGCGGCCAGGCCACGAGGAAGAACACGTAGCCGACGGCCAGGACCCGCAGGCCCCACTTCACCGGCGGCGAGACCATCGTGGTGGTCGTGCCCCGGCTAGCCACGACGCGACACCCGTCGCTGGAGCACGTCGAGCAGCACGATGACCACCAGCGCGATCGCCAGCATCACCGAGGCCAGCGCGGCCGCGGAGGCGGTGTTGCCGTTCTCGATGAAGGTCAGCACCCGCACCGAGACCACCTCGGTCTCGTAGGGCTTGTTGCCGCTCAGCAGGACCAGCGAGCCGTACTCGGAGATCGCGCGGGCGAAGGACAGCGCCGCACCGGCGGTGATGGCCGGCACGAGGCTGGGCAGGATGACGCGCCGGAAGATCGTCGACCGCTTGGCCCCCAGCGAGGCGGCCGCCTCCTCGACGTCGGTCTCGAGCTCCTCCAGCACCGGCTGCACCGTGCGCACGATGAAGGGCAGCGTCACGAAGGCCAGGGCCAGCGTCACGGCGTTGGGCGTGAAGGCCCAGTGCAGGCCCAGCGGGCTGTTGGGCCCGTAGAGCGAGAGCAGCACGAGCCCGGCGACGATGGTGGGCAGGGCGAAGGGCACGTCGATGACGACGTCGAGGGCGCGCTTGCCCCAGAAGCGGTCGCGCACCAGCACCCAGGCGATGACGGTGCCGACCACGACGTTGACCAGCGTGACCAGGACGGCCTGGGAGACGGTCAGGGTGACCGCGGCCCAGGTCTGGTCGTTCTGCAGGACCGAGAGGTAGCGGCCCCAGCCGCCCTCCGCGGCCGCGGCGACCACGGCGGAGAGCGGGAGCAGCACCAGGATGCTGAACCACAGCATCGCGATGCCCAGGCCCAGGCCCGCGCCACGCGTCAGCGTGCTGCGGGGGGTCGTACGGCGCACGCGCCGGGGCCGGCGTCCCTCGGGGGACGCCGGCCGCTCGAGCACAGGGGTGCTGGTCACTCCTCGCCGACCTTGCCGGTCTCCTGCTGCAGCTCGGTGATGATGCCCAGCGGGTTGCCGTCCTCGCCGTCGCCGAAGTAGAGGTCGGCCGCCTCGCCCCAGCCACCGAAGTCGTCGTCGATGGTGAAGAGCTCCTCGGGGGTCGGGAACGGGTCGGCCGGGTCGTTGGCGCCCTCGACCTCGCCCACGTCGACGCCGTCGACGACGGGGCGGAAGCCCGACTGCGCGTAGTCGGCCTGCGCCTCGGGGCTGGTCATGAAGTCGAGGAAGGCCTGGGCGGTCTCGTCGGCGTCGACGGTGACGGCGGCGGGGTTCTCGATGAGCAGGGTGTCCGGCGGCACGACGTAGTCGATGTCGGCGCCGCTCTGCTTGGCCAGGATGGCCTCGTTCTCGTAGGACAGCAGCACGTCGCCGCTGCCGTCGGTGAAGGCCGTGGTGGCCTCGCGGCCGCTGCCGGGCAGGGCGATGGTGTTGTCGAGCAGCGAGGTCACGAAGTCGCGCGCCTCGTCCTCGGTGCCGCCGTTGCCGGCGATGTGGGCCCAGGCCGCCAGGATGTTCCACCGCGCCGAGCCCGAGGAGCCGGGGTTGGGGGTGATGACCTCGACGCCGGGCTCGACGATGTCGTCCCAGGTCTCGATGCCCTCGGGGTTGCCCGAGCGCACGACGAAGACGACGACCGAGGAGGTCGCGATGCCGTTGGTGGCGTTGTCCTTCCAGTCCTCGGCCACGAGGCCGTCGCCGACCAGGCGGGTCACGTCGGTCTCGAGGGAGTAGTGCACGACGTCGGCGTCGGCGCCGGCCTCGACGGCACGACTCTGGTCGCCGGAGGCGCCGTAGGAGGTGGTGAAGTCGCCGACCGACATCCCCTCGCCGGCGTCGGTGCCGACGAAGTCCTCGAAGACCGGCTCGTTGGCCGCCTCCATCACCGAGAAGGCGTTGACGCTGATGGTCTCGCCCGACTCGCTGCCGCTGGAGGTGGAGCACCCGGTCAGGGCCAGCACCCCCGTCGCACCCAGCGCCAGCGCCGCCTTGAGCTGCTTGTTCATCGTGTGTCCCTTGTCCGCCCCTGCACCCAGAGGCTGCTCACCACTCCTGACGGAACAGGAGTGAACAACCAATCTCGCGTAGATTACTGCACAAAAGATGTTTAAGTGACCACTGGTCTGGACACAGTCGTCCGGCGCGTCGCGCGGGCTCTCGTGGGCGGCGCCGGCGGGGTCGTCCAGGACCTGGAAACCCGGGGCGCCTCGCGTGACGCGGGCTACAGTCCGAAGACGTCCGAGGCGAGGAGTGTCGCGAGGTGTCGAAGCAGGTCAAGCAGCTCGATCGGGTCATCATCAGGTTCGCCGGGGACTCCGGTGACGGCATGCAGCTGACCGGCGACCGGTTCACCCAGGAGTCGGCGGCCTTCGGCAACGACCTGGTCACCCTGCCCAACTTCCCGGCCGAGATCCGCGCCCCCCAGGGCACGCTGCCGGGCGTGTCGTCCTTCCAGGTGCACTTCGCCGACCACGACATCCTCACCGCCGGCGACGCCCCCGACGTGCTGGTCGCCATGAACCCCGCGGCCCTGCGGGCCAACCTGCCCGACCTGCCCCGCGGGGCGACGATCATCGTCGACACCCACGACTTCGGCGGCCGCAACCTCACCAAGGCCGGCTACGACTCCGACCCGCTGGCCGACCTCGGGTCCCCCGGCTCGCCGCTGGCCGACTTCGCGGTCCACCCCGTGGACCTCACCGGCATGACGGTGGGGGCGGTCAAGGAGTTCGGGCTCTCGCGCAAGGACGCCGCGCGGGCCAAGAACATGTTCGCCCTGGGGCTGCTGTCGTGGATGTACGGCCGCCCGACCGACTCCACCGAGGCGTTCCTCGCCAAGCGCTTCGCCAAGGTGCCGGCCATCCGCGACGCCAACCTCGCCGCCTTCTCCGCGGGGTGGAGCTTCGGGGAGACCACCGAGACCTTCGCGGTGCGCTACGAGGTCAAGCCGGCGCCGATGGCCCCCGGCACCTACCGCAACATCACCGGCAACCTCGCGCTGTCCTACGGCCTCGTCGCCGCGGGCGTGCAGTCGGGGCTGCCGGTCTTCCTGGGGTCCTACCCCATCACCCCGGCCTCCGACATCCTCCACGAGCTGAGCAAGCACAAGGCGTTCGGCGTGACGACCTTCCAGGCCGAGGACGAGATCTCGGGAGTCGGCTCGGCCATCGGCGCCTCCTTCGCGGGCCACCTCGGGGTGACCACGACCTCCGGGCCCGGCGTGGCGCTGAAGTCGGAGGCCATCGGCCTGGCGGTCATGACCGAGCTGCCCCTCGTGGTCATCGACGTGCAGCGCGGCGGACCCTCCACCGGGCTGCCCACCAAGACCGAGCAGGCCGACCTGCTCCAGGCGATGTTCGGGCGCAACGGCGAGGCCCCGGTGCCGGTCGTCGCGCCGCAGTCGCCCGGGGACTGCTTCGACGCCGCCCTCGAGGCCACCCGGATCGCGGTCACCTACCGCACGCCGGTCATCCTGCTCTCCGACGGCTACCTCGCCAACGGCTCCGAGCCGTGGCGCATCCCCGACGTCGAGGACCTCCCGCGCATCGACCCGGGCTTCGCCACCGAGCCCAACCACGTGGTCTCCCCCGACGACCCCGACACCCGCGACTTCTGGCCCTACCTGCGCGACGAGGACACCCTGGCCCGCCCCTGGGCCGTGCCGGGCACCCCCGGCCTCGAGCACCGCATCGGCGGGCTCGAGAAGGGCGAGGGCCACGGCAACATCTCCTACGACCCCGCCAACCACGACCGCATGGTCCGCACCCGGCAGGCCAAGGTCGACCGCATCGCCGCCTCGCTGCCGCCGCTGGAGGTCGACGACCCCTCGGGCGCAGCCTCGGTCCTGGTCATCGGCTGGGGCTCGACCTACGGCCCCATCGGCGCGGGCGTGCGTCGCGTGCGCCGTGCCGGCCACCGCGTGGCGCAGGTGCACCTGCGCCACCTCAACCCCTTCCCCGACGACCTCGGGGAGATCCTGCGCGGCTACGACAAGGTCCTCGTGCCGGAGATGAACCTCGGGCAGCTCTCACTGCTGCTGCGCGCGCGCTACCTCGTCGACGCCGTGGGCTACAACCACGTGCGCGGGCTCCCGCTCAAGGCCGCCGAGCTCGCCGAGGCCATCGGCGCCCTCGTGGCCGAGGCGGAGGGCGTCGAGGTCGACCTGTCCGCACCCGCCGGCGACCCCGCCGACCACCCGGAGGACTGAGCGATGACCACCACCGACCTGCCCGTGCCCGCGATGCGCGGCACCGAGGGCGTGCCGACCCTGGCCGAGGGCGAGAGCCAGACCGGCAAGGACTTCACCTCCGACCAGGAGGTGCGCTGGTGCCCCGGCTGCGGCGACTACGCCGTGCTCAAGGCCGTGCAGTCCTTCCTGCCCGACCTCGGCCTGCGCCGCGAGAACATCGTCTTCGTCTCCGGCATCGGCTGCTCCAGCCGCTTCCCCTACTACCTCGACACCTACGGGATGCACTCCATCCACGGCCGGGCCCCGACGATCGCCACCGGCATCGCCACGGCCCGCGAGGACCTCTCCGTGTGGGTCGTCACCGGCGACGGCGACGCGCTGTCGATCGGCGGCAACCACCTGGTCCACGCGCTGCGGCGCAACGTGAACATGACCATCCTGCTCTTCAACAACCGGATCTACGGCCTCACCAAGGGCCAGTACTCCCCCACCTCCGAGGTCGGCAAGATCACCAAGTCGACCCCGATGGGCTCGGTCGACCAGCCCTTCAACCCCGTGTCGCTGGCGCTGGGCGCGGAAGCCACCTTCGTGGCCCGCACCATCGACTCCGACCGCAAGCACCTCACCGGGGTCCTCGCCGCCGCGGCGGCCCACCGCGGCACCTCGCTGGTCGAGATCTACCAGAACTGCCCGATCTTCAACGACCACGCCTTCGACGGCCTCAAGGACCGCGACTCGGCCGAGCGGGCGGTCATCCCCCTCGTGCACGGCGAGCGGATCACCTTCGGTGGCGGGACACTGGGGCTGGCGCGCGACGCCACCTCCGGCGGTGTCAGGGTGGTCGAGGTGGGCGACGTCGTCGAGACCGAGCTGCTCGTGCACGACGCCCACGCCGAGGACCCCTCGACCGCCTTCGCGATCAGCCGGCTCACCGACGCGGGCTACCTCAACCGCTCGCCCATCGGCGTCTTCCGCCAGGTGGAGCGCCCCACCTACGACGACCAGACCCGCGCACAGGTCTCGGCGGCCCGCGACGCGGCCCCGGGCGAGCCGGCCGAGCGGCTGGCCGGCCTCATCGGCGGCGGCGACACCTGGACGGTCGTCTGAAGCCGGGTGGGTGGGCGCCGCGGCTGGGCGCCGAGGCCCCCGCGACGCAGCAGGGCCCCCGACCGCTGGTGCGGCGGGGGCCCTGCGTGGTCGCGCGCCTCAGGGGCGCCCGGCTCAGAGCTTGTAGATGTAGATCGCGTTCGGCGACACCGCGGCCTTGTAGCGCTCGGTGGCGCGGACCTTGACGCGGTAGTAGACGCGCTGGGCGCCACCCTGGGGGCCGTAGACCCGCTTGGTGTAGCGACCGGCGTCGTTGGTCTTCGCCTTGGCCCAGGTCTTGTAGGAGTTCTTGCAGTTGGTGTCGCGCTGGCAGACCTTGCGCTCGACGATGTACTTGATCGGGCCCGAGCCGGGGGTGATGCGGCCCTTGATGAAGAACTTCTGGCCGTCCTGGTCGCCCTTCAGCTCGATGGTGCGAGCCTCCTTGGCCGGGGCCGGCGCAGCGGTCGAGGGGGAGGTGAAGACGAGGGAGATCGAGAGGGCGAGCAGCAGCGACGCGAGGCCGGCGACGAGGCGGGTGATCCGCATGGGGGCTCCTGGGTTCAGGTGTGGGGGACGCCTCGAACCTGCCCCGCGCGGACCTCGGTAAACACCGGTCTCGACCGGACTTATGCTCCCCCGGTGTCCGACTCTCGCCGCGGCGTGGCCCTCGGGGCCGCGGCCTACCTCATGTGGGGCGCCTTCCCCCTGTACTTCCCGCTCCTCGAGCCCGCCGGCGCGCTCGAGATCCTGGCCCACCGCATCGTCTGGTCGGTGCTCACCATGGGCGTGCTCGTGCTGGCGCTGCGACGGACCGCCGGGGTCAGGGCCCTGCTCGCCTCCCGACGCACCACCGCCCTGCTGGCCCTGGCCGCGGTGACCATCACCTGCAACTGGGCCACCTACATCTACGGCGTCACCAACGGCCGCGTGGTCGAGACCTCGCTGGGCTACTTCATGAACCCCCTCGTGACGGTGCTCATGGGCGTCCTGCTGCTCGGCGAGCGGCTGCGTCCGCTGCAGTGGGTGGCGGTGGGCATCGCGGCCTCCGCGGTCGCCGTGCTCACGCTCGACTACGGCCGACCGCCGTGGGTGGCCCTCGTGCTCGCCTTCTCCTTCGGGACCTACGGGCTGGCCAAGAAGACCGCGGGCGCCCCCGCGGTGGAGAGCCTCGCGGTCGAGACGGTCTTCATCGCGCCCTTCGCCGGGGCCTACCTGGCGTGGCTGGCCACCACCGGCACCGCGCAGTTCGGGCAGCACGGCGTCGGGCACGCGCTGCTCTTCACCACCCTCGGCGTCGTCACGGCGGTGCCGCTGCTGTGCTTCGGCGCGGCCGCCACGCGGGTGCCGATGGTGACGCTGGGGCTGCTGCAGTACCTCGCGCCGATCCTGCAGTTCGCGCTCGGCGTGCTCTGGTACGGCGAGGACATGCCGGCCGGCCGCTGGGCCGGCTTCGTCCTGGTCTGGCTCGCGCTGGTGCTCTTCACCGTGGAGGCGGTCGGCCACCACCGGCGCCAGCTGCGGCTGACCGTCGCGGCCTCGAGCGCCGCCTGAGCGGCGCAGCTCGCCCGGAGGAGCCGCCGAGGGCTCAGGCCGTGCGGAGCGCCACGAGGTCGGCGAAGGCCTCCAGGGCCTCCTTCACCGGGCTGTCGGGCAGCACGTCGAGCAGCGCCTTGGCCTCGTCGGCGCGGGCCACGACGTAGGCGCGGGCCTGCTCCATGGCGGGGTGGGCGCGCAGCAGGCCCAGGGCCTCGGCGTGGCGGGCGTCGTCGGTGAGGTCACCCGCGAGGAGCTCGAGCAGGCGCGCGTCGGCGGGGTCCTCGGAGGCCCGGGCCATGAGGACGGGCAGCGTCGGCACGCCCTCGCGCAGGTCGGTGCCGGGCGTCTTGCCCGACTCCTGCGACTCCGAGGCCACGTCGAGGATGTCGTCGGAGAGCTGGAAGGCGCTGCCCACGATCTCGCCGTAGGCCGCGAGCGCCTCCTCGACCTCGCGCGGGGCGCCGGAGAAGCGGGCGCCGTAGCGCGCGGAGGTCGCGATGAGCGAGCCGGTCTTCCCGGCCACCACGTCGAGGTAGTGCTGGAGGGCGTCCTCGTCGGGGCCCGGCTCGACGGTCTCCATGATCTGGCCCTCGACGAGCCGGGTGAAGGTCTCGGCCTGGATGCGCACGGCGTCGGCGCCGAGGGTGGCGGTGAGCTCGGAGGAGCGGGCGAAGAGGAAGTCGCCGGTGAGGATGGCGACCAGGTTGTCCCAGCGGGCGTTGGCGGAGTCGGCGCCGCGGCGCAGGTCGGCCTCGTCCATCACGTCGTCGTGGTAGAGCGAGCCGAGGTGGGTGATCTCCACGACGCAGGCCGCCGTGAGCACCTCCGCGGCCTCCGGGTGGGGGCCCGTCTCGGCCGCGAGGAGCACCAGCAGCGGACGGAACCGCTTGCCGCCGGCCTCGAGCAGGTGCCGCGCGGCCTCGGAGACGTAGCGGGTCCGGCCCTCGACGTGGCCGGCCAGCAGCGCCTCGACCTCCGCCATCCGACCGTGGAGACGGGCGGCCAGGGCCTCGTCGGTGACCGGGAGGGCCAGGGCGGCCGGCGCGGGAGAGGACGTCACCTGATGAATTCTCCCGCATGGCCCGCGAGGTCGAGCACCGGGCCGGGCACGATGCCGAGCAGGACCGTGGCGAGCACGCCCACCGCGATGGTCGCCGACGTCAGCAGCGAGGGCGCGACCACCGCGGCCGAGTCGGCGGTGGGTGCGGTGAAGAACATCAGGCGGATGTGGCGGACGTAGAAGTAGATGGCCACGACGCTGGAGAAGATCGCCACCAGCACCACCGGCCAGGCCCCGGCGGAGAAGGCGACGGTGAAGACCGCCCACTTGCCCACGAACCCTCCGGTGAGCGGGATGCCCGCCATCGACAGCAGCAGGAACGCGAAGGCCCCGGCGACCCACGGCGAGCGCCGGCCCAGGCCGGCCCAGCGGTCGAAGGCGGTCGCCTCGCCGCCGGAGTCGCGCACCAGCGTGACGATGGCGAAGGCCGCGACCATCGAGAAGCCGTAGGTGGTGAGGTAGAAGAGGATCGCCTGGAGCGAGGTGACCTGGCCGTCGGCCAGCTCGGCGCTGGTCTGCACGCCGAGGACCCCGGTGAGCAGGAAGCCGGTGTGGGCGATGGAGGAGTAGGCCAGCATCCGCTTCACGTCGGACTGCGAGATGGCCAGCACGGCGCCGACGACCATGGTGAGGATCGCGACCACCCACAGCATCGGCTGCCAGGTCCAGCGGTCGGAGCCGAGGCCGACGTAGAACAGCCGCAGGATCGCGCCGAAGGCCGCGATCTTGGTGCCGGCGGCCATGAACGCCGTCACCGCCGTCGGGGCGCCCTGGTAGACGTCGGGGGTCCAGGACTGGAACGGCACGGCCCCGACCTTGAACAGCAGCCCGACCGCGAGCAGGCCCATGCCGATGGCCAGCAGGGTGTGGTTGCCGGTGTCGGCACGCACGGCCTGGTCGATCGCGGCGAGGTCCATCGAGCCCGCGAAGCCGTAGACCAGGGCGACGCCGTAGAGGAAGAAGCCGGAGGAGAAGGCGCCGAGCAGGAAGTACTTCATCGCGGCCTCCTGGCTCAGCAGGCGGCGACGGCGGGCCAGCCCGCAGAGCAGGTAGAGCGGCAGCGAGAGGACCTCGAGGGCCACGAACATCGTGAGCAGGTCGCCCGCGGTCGGGAAGATCATCATGCCGGCCACCGCGAACATCATCAGCGGGTAGACCTCGGTGTGGTCCAGGCCCTGGGCCTGGCGCTCGGCCTCGGTGCCCGGCAGCGCGGCCGCCTGGCCGGCGAAGGCCGAGACCCCACCCTCGAGGCGACGCTCGGCGAAGAGCAGCACCCCGCCGACCGCGAAGATCAGGACCAGCCCCCACAGGAAGACCGCGGGGCCGTCGATCACCAGGGTGCCGCCCGCGGTGAGCAGGCCGCGCGCGGCGCCGTCGCCGACCTCGGTGAGGTCGAGGCCGACCAGCACGGTGCCGACCAGGGCGGCGACCAGGCCGGCGAGGGCGAGCACGGTCTGGGTCACGAAGCGGCGGGTGCGGGGCACGAAGGCCTCGACGACGACGCCCAGGGCCGCGACGCCCAGCACGACCAGGATCGGCCAGAGGTGGACGTAGTCGAGGGTGGGCTTGACGAAGGTCGTGGAGTCCATGGTCTAGCTGCCTTCCTCGGCGGACGCCGGAGTCTCGGACTCCGGGGAGGTGACGGTGGGCGCGTCGTCGGTGACCCCGACCCGCTCCAGCAGCGTCCCGACGTAGGGGTTGCTGGCCTCCAGCAGCGGCCCGGGGTAGAAGCCGAAGAGGACCAGCCCGACCACCAGCGGCACCAGGACGACGCCCTCGCGCACGGTGAGGTCGGTGCGGGTGGACCCGGTCGCGTCGGGGTCGGTCCCGTCGGAGCCGGCGCCCGGGTCCTCGGCGCCGGTCAGGGCGGGCACCGTCGGGCCGGTCATCGTGCGCTGGTACATCCACAGCACGTAGATCGCGGCCAGGACGATGCCGGTGACCGCGATCGCGCCGACCCACCACTGGTACTGGAAGGCGGCGATGATGACGAGGAACTCCGAGACGAAGGTGCTCAGCCCGGGCAGCCCCAGGGTGGCCAGGCCCGCGACCAGGAACAGCCCGGCGAGCACCGGGGTGACCTTCTCGACCCCGCCCATCTGGCTGATCAGCGTGGTGCCGCGGCGGCGGATGACGAAGCCGGCGGCCAGGAAGAGCGCCGCGGTGCCGAGACCGTGGTTGACCATGTAGAGCACGGCGCCGGACCCGCCCTGGGTGTTGAGCACGAAGATGCCCAGCGTGATGAAGCCGAAGTGGCTCAGCGAGGTCAGCCCGATCAGGCGCAGGATGTCGTCCTGGCCGATCGCGATGAGCGCGCCGTAGACGATCGAGACCAGGGCGAGGGCGACCACGACCGGCGTGGCCCACTGCGAGGCCTCGGGGAAGAGCCCGAGGCAGAAGCGCAGCATGCCGAAGGTGCCGATCTTGTCGAGCACGCAGACCAGCAGCACGCTCGTGGCCGGGGTCGCCCGCTCCGTGGTGTCGGCCAGCCAGGTGTGCACCGGGAAGAGCGGGGCCTTGACGGCGAAGGCGATGAAGAAGCCCAGGAAGAGCCACCGCCCGGCCTCGGTGCCGATGTCGAGCTGCTCGAGGTCGGAGAGGAGGTACGACGGGCTGCCCTGCTGGGCGGAGACGACGTAGAGCCCGATCACCGAGGCCAGCAGCACGAGGCCGCCGGCGAGCTGGAACATGAGGAACTTCAGCGCCGCGGCGCTGCGACCCTCGCGGCCGAAGCCCCCGACCAGGAAGTAGGCCGGGATCAGCGTCGCCTCGAAGACGACGTAGAAGAGGAAGACGTCGGTCGCGGCGAAGACCGCCAGCGAGAGCGCCTCCAGGGCGAGGGTCCAGGCGACGAAGGCCCGGCCGGTGCCCTGGCGGGTGCTCTCGTCCTCACCGTCGGGGCCGAGCGGCTGGTCGGTGTCGGACCAGGCGGCGAGCAGCACCAGCGGCACCAGCACGGCGGTGAGCAGGATCAGCAGCAGCCCGAGGCCGTCGACGCCGAGGGCGTAGTGGACCCCGAAGGCCGAGATCCAGTCGTGGGTCTCGGTGAGCTGCATGCCGCCGTCGACGTCGAACTGCGCGGCGACGGCCGCGGCCAGGGCGAGGGTGACCACGCTGACGGCCAGACCGGCCTGCTTGGCCTGCGCCGCGGGCAGCGGGAGCAGGGCCACGGCGACGGAGCCGACCAGCGGCACCAGCACGAGCACCGTGAGCCAGGGGAAGTCGGACATCAGGAGTTCACCACCATCAGGGCGATCACGACGATCAGGACGCCGGCGAGCACCGACAGGGCGTAGGAGCGCACGAAGCCGTTCTGCACACGGCGCAGCAGCCCGCCGACCCCGGCCACGGCCGAGCCGCCGCCGGTGAAGAGCCCGTCGGCGCCGCGGCGGTCGACGCCGAGGAGCAGCGTGACCAGCCGGCGGCCGGGCCGCACCACGACGGCGTCGTTGATCGCGTCGCCGTACAGGTCGGCGCGAGCCGCGCGGACCGCGAACGAGACGTCCTGCGGGGCCGTGCAGGCCACCTCGCGGCGACCGACGAGGAACCACGCGGCGGCGACGCCGACCGCGACGACCGCGACCGTGAGGACGGTGAGCACGATGACCGGCACCGGGGGCTCGTGGTGCGGGGCCTCGCCGACGACCGGGGCCAGCCAGCCGACGATCCAGTCGCCGAGCAGCAGGATGCCGCCTAGCACCGAGAGGGCGGCCAGCACGACGAGCGGCACGGTCATCACCGAGGGCGACTCGTGGGGGTGCACGCCCTCCTTCCACCGCTTGTCGGTGAAGAAGGTCATCAGCATGAGGCGGGTCATGTAGAAGCCGGTCACGCCGGCGCCGACGAGGGCGCACACGCCCGCGACCGGGCTCTCGACCAGCGCGGTCTCGATGATCTTGTCCTTGGACCAGAAGCCGGAGAAGAGCGGGAACCCGATGATCGCGAGGTAGCCCATCGCGAAGGTCAGGAAGGTCACCGGCATCGCCTTGCGCAGCGCGCCGTAGCGGCGCATGTCGACGTCGTCGGCCATGCCGTGCATCACCGAGCCGGCGCCGAGGAACATGTTGGCCTTGAAGAAGCCGTGGGTGATGAGGTGGAAGATCGCGAAGGCGTAGCCGTACACGCCCAGGCCGGCGGCCAGCATCATGTAGCCGATCTGGCTCATCGTCGAGCCGGCCAGGACCTTCTTGATGTCGTCGCGGGCGCACCCGATCACCGCACCCCACAGCAGCGTGACCGTGGCGACCACGACCACGACGGTCTGGGCGTGGGGAGCGAGCTCGTAGACGAAGTTGGAGCGCACCACGAGGTAGACCCCCGCGGTGACCATGGTGGCGGCGTGGATGAGGGCCGAGACCGGGGTGGGACCCTCCATGGCGTCGAGCAGCCAGGCCTGCAGCGGCACCTGCGCCGACTTGCCGCACGCCCCCAGCAGGAGCAGCAGGCCGAGCGCGGTCAGCGTGCCCTCGCCCGCGCCGGAGGTCAGCTCGCTGACCTGCGTGAAGCTGGTGGTGCCGAAGGTGACGAACATCAGAGCGATGGCCAGGCTCAGGCCGATGTCGCCGACGCGGTTGATGACGAAGGCCTTCTTGGCCGCGGCAGCCGCCGACGGCTTGTGCTGCCAGAAGCCGATGAGGAGGTAGGAGGCCAGGCCCACTCCCTCCCAGCCGAGGAAGAGCACGACGTAGTTCTCCGCCAGGACCAGCGTGAGCATCGCGGCGACGAAGAGGTTGAGGTAGGCGAAGAACCGTCGGCGGCGCGGGTCGTGCTCCATGTAGCCGACCGAGTAGACGTGGATCAGCGTGCCGACACCGGTGATGAGCAGCAGGAAGAGCGCCGAGAGCGGGTCGTAGAGGAGGTCCATGCCGACGGAGAAGCCGCCGACCTCCATCCACTCCCAGAGCCGCTGGGCGACCTGGCGCTCGGACTCCTCGCGACCCAGCAGGTCGACGAAGAGCACGACGCTGAGCACGAACGACGCGAGCGCCGTGGCCGTGCCGAGCAGGTGCCCCCAGCGGTCGGTGCGGCGACCGCCGACGAGCAGCACCGCGGCGCCCAGCAGCGGCAGGGCCACCACCAGCCACAGCAGCGTGGAGGCGCCCTCGGCCTCGAGGGGGGCGACCACGGGGATCGTGTGGCCGCCCTCTGACATGAGGTACATCTGCGGTGTCACCGGTCCTGTCTCAGTACTTCAGCAGGCTCGCGTCGTCGACCGAGGCCGAGCGACGGGTGCGGAAGATGGTCATGATGATGGCCAGGCCCACGACGACCTCGGCGGCGGCGACGACCATCACGAAGAAGGCGGCGATCTGGCCGTCGAGGTTGCCGTGCTGGCGGGCGAAGGCGACCAGCGCGAGGTTGCAGGCGTTGAGCATCAGCTCGACGCACATGAACACGACGATGGCGTTGCGGCGGGTGAGCACGCCGACGGTGCCGATCGTGAACAGGATCGCGGACAGGACGACGTAGGGCGTGGTGTCCATCAGCGGCCCTCCTCCTCGAGCGAGTGCTGCTCGGTGTTGTGGCCGGTGGCGGTGGCCTGCTCGCCGCTGGCACCGCCGGGCACGCCGTCGATGGAGCGGCGCACCTGCTCGATGTCGTCGGCCAGGGCCGGCGCGGAGCGCACGGTGCCGCGCGAGGAGAGCACCCGCGAGACCGAGTCGGGGGCGGGCGTGCCGTCGGGCAGCAGCGCCGGGGTGTCCACGGCGTTGTGGCGCGCGTAGACGCCCGGCGAGGGCAGCGGGCCGAGGTGGGTGCCCTTCTCGCTGAAGTCGCGGACCCGCTGGGCCGCCCGCTCGGCCTGGCCGGCCTTCGGGGTCAGCCGCTCGCGGTGCGCCAGCACCATCGCGCCGACCGCCGCGGTGATGAGCAGCGCGCTGGTGGTCTCGAAGGCGAAGACGTAGCGGCTGAAGAGGATGTTGGCCAGCGCCTCGATGTTGCCGCCGGCGTTGGCCTCGTCGAGGCCCACGACGGTGCCGAGGGTCAGCTGGCTGAGCCCGAGGACGAGCAGCACCCCGAGCACCAGGCCGCCGGCCACCGCGAGCACGCGCTGGCCGCGGATGGTCTCGACGACCGAGTCGGAGGCGTCGACGCCGACCAGCATGAGCACGAAGAGGAACAGCATGAGGATGGCGCCGGTGTAGACGATGATCTGCACGGCGAAGAGGAACGGCGCGTCGAGCGCGGCGTAGAGCACGGCGAGGCTGATCATCACCACCGCCAGCAGCAGCGCTGCGTGCACGGCCTTGCGGACGAACAGGATGCCGAGCGCCGCCAGCACCATGACCGGGGCGAGGATCCAGAAGGCGGTCACGCGGGGGTCTCCTCGGTGGTGGAGGACGGCGCCGGCGCGGCGTAGGCACCGCGGTAGTAGTCGCCCTCGTCGCCGCCGAGCAGCATCGCGTGGGGCGGCTGCTCCATGCCGGGCAGCAGCGGCGCGAGGAGGTCGGACTTCTCGTAGATGAGGTCGGCGCGGTTGTCGTCGGCCAGCTCGTACTCGTTGGTCATGGTCAGCGCGCGGGTCGGGCAGGCCTCGATGCACAGCCCGCACAGGATGCAGCGCAGGTAGTTGATCTGGTAGACGCGGCCGTAGCGCTCACCGGGGCTGAAGCGGCCGGAGTCCTCGCCGTCGGGGCCGGGACCGTCGACGTTGGGGGCGCCCTCGACGTAGATCGCGTCGGCCGGGCACGCCCAGGCACAGAGCTCGCAGCCGATGCACTTCTCCAGGCCGTCGGGCCAGCGGTTGAGCTGGTGGCGACCGTGGAAGCGCGGGGCGGTGGGCTGCTTGTCCTCGGGGTACTGCTCCGTGACGACCTTGCGGAACATCGTGCGGAACGTGACGCCGAAACCGGCCACGGGGTCCCAGAACTGCTCCTTGAGCGTGGGGCCCTTCTCCGGGTCCCGCTTCGCGGGCTGGGCGGGTGTCGAGGCGGACATCAGTGCTCCTCCCCCGCACCGGCGGGGACGGTCGCGGGGGCCGGGTCGGACGACGCGGCTCCCGGTGACGGGCTGGTGGACGCGAAGCGCAGCGGCGCGGCCGCACCGCGACGGGCACCGCCGGCGGGCATGGGCGGCACCGGGAAGCCGCCGGGGCGGGCCGCGGCGGTGTCGGGCGCCTCCTCCGGCTCGCCCTCGCGGGCGGAGAAGGCGAACAGGGCACCGAGCAGGACCACCGCGACGCCGACGGCGATCGCGAGGCTGACCGGGTCGCGCAGCTCGGCGAACCAGCCCTCGTTGCGCGCCAGGCGCATGGTGGCCACGGCCACGGTCCACACCAGCGCGACCGGGATGAGCACCTTCCACCCGAAGGCCATGAACTGGTCGTAGCGCAGTCGCGGCAGCGAGCCGCGCAGCCAGATGAAGAAGAAGATGAAGACGAGCATCTTGGCGAAGAACCAGACCACCGGGACGTAGCCCTCGTTGGCGCCCTCCCAGACCCGCTCGATGCCGAAGGGCGCGCGCCAGCCGCCGAGGAACAGCGTCGTCGCCACGGCCGAGACCGTGGCCATGTTGATGTACTCGGCGAGGAAGAACAGCGCGAACTTCAGCGAGGAGTACTCGGTGTGGAAGCCGCCGACCAGCTCGCCCTCGGCCTCGGGGAGGTCGAAGGGCGCGCGGTTGGTCTCGCCGACCATCGCGATGACGTAGATGACGAAGGAGGGCAGCAGGATCAGCCCGAACCACACGTCGCTCTGCGCCTCCACGATCTGCGAGGTCGACATCGACCCGGCGTAGAGGAACACCGCCACCAGCGCGAGGCCCATCGCGACCTCGTAGGAGATCATCTGGGCGCTCGAGCGCAGCCCGCCGAGCAGGGAGTACGTCGAGCCGCTCGACCAGCCGCCCAGCACGATGCCGTAGATGCCGATCGAGGCGATCGCCATCACGAACAGCACCGCGACCGGCATGTCGGTGAGCTGCAGCGGGGTGGTGCGGTCGCTGAACGGCACCCCCACCTCGGGGCCGAAGGGGATCACCGCGAAGGTCACGAAGGCCGGGATGACGGCCAGGACCGGCGCGATCACGAAGACCACCTTGTCGGCGGCCTTGGGGATGATGTCCTCCTTCAGCGCCAGCTTCACGCCGTCGGCCAGCGACTGCAGCAGGCCGAAGGGACCGTTGCGGTTGGGGCCGATGCGGTGCTGCATGCGCGCCACGACGCGCCGCTCCCACCAGATGTTGAACAGGGTCAGCAGGACCAGGACCACGAAGATGGCCACGGCCTTGACCAGCACCAGCCACCACGGGTCCTGCCCGAAGGCGGAGAGGTCGTCGGGGGTCACAGCTCGGCTCCCTTCACGGTGACGCGGGCACCCGGCGAGGCCAGGTCGGCCAGCACGCCCCGCCCGCTGGAGCGGGTGGGCACCCACACCACGCCGTCGGGCAGGTCGGCGGCCTCGGCGGGCAGGGTGACGGACCCGCGGTCGCCGGTGAGGGTGACCACCGGCCCGAGGGCGTCGAGCACGGTGCGCGGCACGCGGGCCACGGCGGGCCGCGCGGTGGCGGCGAGGTGCTTGTCGCCGGCCTGCATCGCGCCGTCGTCGAGCAGCTGCTTCCAGGTCGCGAGCACCGAGCCGGGGGCGCCCGCGGCGGTGGTCAGCGGGTCGTCGGTGCTCGGGGTGTCCAGGGCGCTCACCGGCGCGAAGGTCGCCCGCTCGCCGTCCCAGGGCCCGATCTCGGCCATCTCCGCACGCACCTCGGCGACCGTGCGGAAGCCGAGGGGGGCACCGCGGCCGAGCCGGGCGAGCTCCTCGGCGATGCCGGAGAGCACCCGCAGGTCGGGCAGCGCGCCGGCCTCGGCCAGCACGGCCTCGAAGGGGCGGGGCCGCCCCTCCCAGGTGACGAAGGTGCCGGCCTTGCCGACCACCGGCGCGACCGGGAACACGACGTCGGCCGCGCGGGTCACCTCGGTCTCGCGCAGCTCCAGGGCCACGACGAAGCGGGCGGCCTCCACGGCACGGCGGGTCGCGTCGGGGTCGGCGGTGTCGTCGGGGTCGACGCCACCGACGACCAGGCCGCCGACCTCCCCGGTCAGCAGCGCCGCGACGATGGCGTCGGCGTCGCGACCGGGCGTCTCGGGCACGCTCTCGACGCCCCAGGAGGTGGCGGCGTCGACACGGGCCGCCGCGTCGGCGACCGGACGGCCGCCGGGCAGCAGGCTCGGCAGGCAGCCGGCCTCGAGCGCACCGCGGTCGCCGGCGCGGCGCGGCACCCAGGCCAGGCGGGCGCCGGTGCGGGCGGCCAGCTCGGCCGCGGCGGTGTAGGCGCCGGGCACCGTGGCCAGCCGCTCGCCCAGCAGCACGACGGCGCGGGAGTCGATGCCGTGGTCGGCGTGCCCCAGCAGCCCGCGCAGCGCGCCGGGCTCGCGACCCGGCACCGTCTGCACGAGGGTGCCGGACAGCTTGCGCAGGCCGCGGGTGGCGAAGGGGGCGATCGACACGACGCGCAGCCCGCGGCGCGAGGCCTTGCGCAGGCGCAGGAAGAGCGTGCCGGCCTCCTCCTCGGGCTCGAGGCCGACGAGCACCACGCTGGAGGCCCGCTCCAGGTCGGCGTACGTGACGCCGCCGTCGCCGGGGCCGGTGAGCACGACGTGGCCGGCCAGGAAGGACTCCTCCTCGGCCGAGAGCGGGCGGGCGCGGAAGTCGACGTCGTTGGTGCCGAGCGAGACGCGGGCCAGCTTGGCGTAGGCGTAGGCGTCCTCGGCGGTGACCCGGCCGCCGGGCAGGACGGCGCAGGCACCGGCCGCGGCGAGCCCACGGGCGGCGACCGCGAAGGCCTCCGGCCAGGACGCGGGGCGCAGCGAGCCGTCGCCGCCGTCCTCGACGCGGTCGCGCACCCGGGGGTAGGTGATCCGGTCGGGCTGCGTGGCGTAGGTGAAGGCGAAGCGGTCCTTGTCGGTGATCCACTCCTCGTTGACCTCGGGGTCGTTGCCGGCGAGACGGCGCATCACCTTGCCGCGGCGGTGGTCGACGCGGATCGCGGCGCCGCAGGCGTCGTGCTCGGCCACCGACGGGCTCGAGACGAGGTCGAAGGGGCGCGAGCGGAACCGGTAGGACTCCGAGGTCAGCGCGCCGACCGGGCAGATCTGGATGGTGTTGCCGGAGAAGTACGACAGGAACGGCGCGTCCTCGGCGATGCCGATCTGCTGCTGCGCGCCGCGCTCGACCAGCGCGATGAAGGGGTCGCCGGGGATCTCCTCGGCGAAGCGGGTGCAGCGCTGGCACACGATGCAGCGCTCGCGGTCGAGCAGCACCTGCGGGGAGAGGTTGATCGGCTTGGGGAAGGTGCGCTTGACCCCGCCGCTGCCGGAGCCGGCGAAGCGCGACTCGCCGCGCCCGTTGCTCATCGCCTGGTTCTGCAGGGGGCACTCGCCGCCCTTGTCGCACACCGGGCAGTCGAGCGGGTGGTTGACCAGCAGGAACTCCATGACCCCCTGCTGGGCCTTGTCGGCGACCTCGCTGGTGGCCTGGGTCTCCACGACCATGCCCTCGGCCACCGGCAGGGTGCAGGAGGCCTGCGGCTTGGGGAAGCCGCGGCCGTTGCCGGCGTCGGGCACGTCGACCAGGCACTGGCGACAGGCGCCGACGGGCGCGAGCAGCGGGTGGTCGCAGAAGCGCGGGATCTGCACGCCGACCTGCTCGGCGGCGCGGATGACCAGGGTGTCGCGCGGCACGCTGACCTGGATCCCGTCGATGGTCACCGAGACCAGGTCGGTGCGCTGCTCGACGTCGCTCATGCGAGCGCCTCCTGTCCAGCCCAGGCGGTGGAGCGGGCCGCGTCGAAGGGGCAGCCGCCGTGGGTGAGGTGGGCGAGGTACTCCTCGCGGAAGAACCTGATGGAGCTGGTGATGGGGCTGGTGGCGCCGTCGCCCAGGGCGCAGAAGGAGCGGCCCAGGATGTTGTCGCACTGGTCGAGCAGGAGGTCGAGGTCGGCCTCGCTGCCCTGGCCGCGCTCGAGCGCGGCGAGGGTCTGCACGAGCCACCACGTGCCCTCGCGGCACGGGGTGCACTTGCCGCAGGACTCGTGCTTGTAGAACTCCGTCCAGCGCAGCACGGCGCGCACCACGCACGTGGTCTCGTCGAAGAGCTGGATGGCGCGGGTGCCGAGCATCGTGCCGGCCGCGGCCATGCCCTCGAAGTCGAGCGGCAGGTCGAGGTGCTCGGCGGTGAGCAGCGGCGTCGAGGAACCGCCCGGGGTCCAGAACTTCAGCTCGTGGCCCTCGCGGATGCCGCCGGCCAGCCCGATCAGCTCGCGCAGCGTGATGCCGAGCGGTGCCTCGTACTGCCCGGGGCGGGTGACGTGGCCCGAGAGGGAGAAGATGCCGAAGCCCTTGGACTTCTCGGTGCCCATCGAGGCGAACCACGCGGCGCCGTGACGCACGATGCTGGGCACCGAGGCGATCGACTCCACGTTGTTGATCACCGTGGGGCTGGCGTAGAGGCCCGCGACGGCCGGGAAGGGCGGGCGCAGGCGCGGCTGCCCGCGACGACCCTCGAGGCCCTCGAGCAGCGCGGTCTCCTCCCCGCAGATGTAGGCGCCGGCACCGGCGTGGACCACGACGTCGAGGTCGAAGCCGGAGCCGTGGATGTCGCGTCCGAGGTGGCCGGCGGCGTAGGCCTCGGCCACCGCGGCCTGCACCCGGCGCACCACGTGCAGCACCTCGCCGCGGATGTAGATGAAGGCCGTGTGGGCCCGGATGGCGAAGCAGCTGATGATCACGCCCTCGACCAGGGTGTGGGGCGAGGCCATCATCAGCGGGACGTCCTTGCAGGTGCCCGGCTCGGACTCGTCGGCGTTGACGACGAGGTACTTCGGCTTCGGGTTGTCCTGGGGGATGAAGCCCCACTTCATGCCCGTGGGGAAGCCCGCTCCTCCCCGCCCGCGCAGGCCGGAGTCCTTGACCTCGGCGATGACGTCGTCGGGGCTCATGGTGAGCGCGCGGCGCAGGCCCTCGTAGCCGCCGCTGGCGGTGTAGGAGTCGAGGGTCCAGCTGCGCTCGTCGGCCCACGTGGCGGTGAGCACGGGGGTCAGGGTGTCTGGTGCGGTCATGTCGCCTCTCCCTTCTCGGCGGCGGTCTCGGACGAGCCGCTCTCCGCCTCCACGACGGCCTGCTCGGCCTGGTTGTCGTCGGACTCGCGCGCGGCCGCGAGCTCCTCGCCCGGCTCCTCCGGGACGGCGTCGGCCGCACCGTCACGGTCCGACGGGGGCGCCGACCAGCCGCGCTCACGGGCGATGCCGAGCCCGACCAGCGAGGCCGGTCCGGCCGACGGCCCCTCGTCGGCGCGGCCGTCGGGGAAGCCGGCCAGCACCCGCTCGGCCTCGCGCCAGGTGCAGATGCGCGGGCCCCGGGTCGAGGTGACCTCCCGCCCGGCGCGCAGGTCGTCGACCAGGTCGACCGCCGAGGTGGGCGTCATGGTGTCCATGAACTCCCAGTTGACCATCATCACCGGGGCGTAGTCGCAGGCCGCGTTGCACTCCAGGTGCTCCAGCGTCACGGTGGCCCGGTCGCCGTCGCGCAGCCGGGTGGTCTCGTCGTTGCCGACGTCAAGGTGCTCCTTGAGCCGGGCGAAGATCTCGTCGCCGCCCATCACCGCGCACAGCGTGTTGGTGCAGACCCCCACGTGGTAGTCGCCGACCGGCTTGCGCTTGTACATCGTGTAGAACGTCGCGACCCCGCTGACCTCGGCCGCGGAGATCCCGAGGATGTCGGCGCAGGTCTCGATGCCCTCGGGGGTCACCCGTCCCTCGACCGACTGCACGAGGTGGAGCATGGGCAGCAGGCCCGAGCGGGCCTCGGGGTAGCGCGCGGCGATCGCCGTGAGCTCGTCGTAGGTCTCCTGGCTGATCATCAGCGGTCCACGCCTCCCATGACGGGGTCGATGCTCGCGATCGCGACGATGACGTCGGCGACCATGCCGCCCTCGCTCATCACGCTCGTGGCCTGCAGGTTGGTGAAGGACGGGTCGCGGAAGTGGGCGCGGAAGGGGCGGGTGCCGCCGTCGGAGACGACGTGGGCACCGAGCTCCCCGCGGGGCGACTCCACCGGCACGTAGGCCTGGCCCTCCGGCACCCGGAAGCCCTCGGTGACCAGCTTGAAGTGGTGGATGAGGGCCTCCATCGACTCGCCCATGATGTGGCGGATGTGGTCGAGGCTGTTGCCCATGCCGTCGGAGCCGATGGCCAGCTGGCTGGGCCAGGCGATCTTGCGGTCGGCGACCATGACCGGCGCGCCCTCGAGGCCGGCGAGGCGGGCCGCGGCCTGCTCGACGATCTTCAGCGACTCCCACATCTCCGCCAGGCGCACCCGGAAGCGGCCGTAGGCGTCGGCGGTGTCCCAGGTCTGGACGTCGAAGTCGTAGTCCTCGTAGCCGGAGTAGGGCTGGGTCTTGCGCAGGTCCCACGGGTAGCCGCTGGCGCGCAGCGGGGGTCCGGTGAGACCCAGGGCCAGGCAGCCCTCCAGGTCGAGGTGGCCGACGCCCTCCAGGCGGGCCTTGAAGATCGGGTTGGCGTTGCACAGCGCGGCGTACTCGGGCAGGCGCTTCTTCATCAGCGCCACGAAGGAGGCGATCTCCTCCAGGGCGCCGGCGGGGAGGTCCTGCGCCACGCCGCCGGGGCGGATGAAGGCGTGGTTCATGCGCAGCCCGGTGATGAGCTCGAAGAGGTCGAGCACCAGCTCGCGCTCGCGGAAGCCGATCGTCATCACGGTCAGCGCGCCGATCTCCATGCCGCCCGTGGCGATGGCCACGAGGTGGGAGGAGATGCGGTTGAGCTCCATGAGCAGGACCCGCATGACCTGGGCCTTCTCGGGCACGTCGGCCTCGATGTCGAGCAGCCGCTCGACGCCGAGGACGTAGGTGGCCTCGTTGAAGAACGGGCTGAGGTAGTCCATGCGGGTGCAGAAGGTCACGCCCTGCACCCAGGAGCGGTACTCCATGTTCTTCTCGATGCCGGTGTGGAGGTAGCCGATGCCGCAGCGGGCCTCGGTGACCGTCTCGCCCTCGAGCTCCAGGATCAGCCGCAGCACGCCGTGGGTCGAGGGGTGCTGGGGGCCCATGTTGACGACGACGCGCTCCTCGGCGTCCTCGGCCAGACCCTCGGCGATCTGGTCCCAGTCCTGCCCGGTGACCGTGAAGACACGGCCCTCGGTGGTCTCGCTGGTGCCGGCGTACAGGTCTTCCTGGGTCGTCATGCTGACCTCCGGGGACGGTGGGCGAGGGAGTGGCTGAGGGCGCGGGCGGGCCGGTGCGGGGAGCGCATCAGCTGTAGGAGCGGCGCTGGTCGGGCGGGGGGACGGTGCCGCCCTTGTACTCGACCGGGATGCCGCCCAGCGGGTAGTCCTTGCGCTGCGGGTGGCCGGGCCAGTCGTCGGGCATGAGGATGCGGGTCAGCGAGGGGTGGCCCTCGAAGAGCACGCCGAACATGTCCCACGTCTCCCGCTCGTGCCAGTCGGCCGTGGGGTAGACCGGCACCAGCGACGGCAGCCGCGGGTCGGTGTCGGGCACGGCGACCTCGAGCCGGATGCGGCGGTTGTGGGTCATCGACAGCAGGTGGTGCACGACGTGGAGCTCGTGGCCGGCGTCCGCGGGGTAGTGCACGCCGCTCACGCTCGAGAGCAGCTCGAAACGCAGCCGGGGCTCGTCGCGCAGCAGCCGCGCCAGCACCAGGAGGTCGTCGGGACGCACGTGGAAGGTGATCTCGCCCCGGTGCACCACGACGCTCTCGACGGCCCGCTCGACGCCGGCACCGCGCGCCGCGACCTCGAGGGCGTCGGCGACCTCGTCGAACCAGCCGCCGTAGGGCCGCGCGGTGGCCGCGGGGTAGCGGACGGCGGCGCGCAGGCCGCCGTAGCCGCTGGTGTCGCCGGAGCCCTTGACCCCGAACATGCCGCGCCGCTCGCCGACCTGGCGCACCGTCTGCGAGCCCGGCTGGCCCTCGGGCGGGGCCGGGAGGTTCTCCGGGGACTGGTCGGTGGCGGCCTGGTCGACCGTGCCGCGGGCGCCGCCCTGCGTGGGCTCCTCGGCGGGGCTCATCGCAGCAGGCCCGTGCGGTCGGAGGTCGGCAGCGCGGTCAGCGCCTCGGCCTCGAGCTCGGCGATCTGCGCGGCGCGGTTGGCGCCGAGCTTGGTCGCCTGCACCTGGTCGTGGAGCTTGAGGATGGCGTCGATGAGCATCTCGGGGCGCGGCGGGCAGCCCGGGAGGTACATGTCGACGGGCACGACGTGGTCGACCCCCTGCACGATCGCGTAGTTGTTGAACATGCCGCCGGAGCTGGCGCACACGCCCATGGCGAGCACCCACTTGGGCTCGGCCATCTGGTCGTAGATCTGGCGCAGGACCGGCGCCATCTTCTGGCTGACCCGGCCGGCGACGATCATCAGGTCGGCCTGGCGGGGGCTGGCCCGGAAGACCTCCATGCCGAAGCGGGCCAGGTCGTACTTCGGACCGCCGCTGGTCATCATCTCGATGGCGCAGCAGGCCAGGCCGAAGGTGGCGGGCCAGAACGAGGCCTTGCGCATGTAGCCCGCGACGCCCTCGACGGTCGTCAGCAGGACGCCGCTGGGGAGCTTCTCCTCGATACCCATCAGTGCTGTCCTCTCGGTCCCACGCGGATCAGTCCCACTCGAGGCCGCCGCGACGCCAGACGTAGGCGTAGGCGACGAAGACGGTGGCGATGAAGATGACCATCTCGACCAGACCGAAGAGGGCCATCGCGTCGAAGTGCACGGCCCACGGGTAGAGGAAGATGATCTCGATGTCGAAGACGATGAAGAGCATCGCGGTGATGTAGTACTTCACCGGGAAGCGGCCACCGCCGACGGGCTGCGGAGTGGGCTCGATGCCGCACTCGTAGGAGTCGAGCTTGGCGCGGTTGTAGCGCTTGGGCCCGGTCAGCGTGCTGACGGCCACCGAGAAGACGGCGAAGCCGGCGGCCAGGGCCGCCAGCACCAGCACCGGTGTGTAGAGCTCCATCGTCCGACCTCCCGTGGCACACGTCCGTGTCGACGCGCCCCGAGCGATGCCCGACGAAAGCCCCTTGTGGCCTTGTGAAGAGAATCACTAAGTGGCGCGGGACACATACTGCCACTCGCTCGCGGGCGTGGCGACCCGGGGGTGGTCCCGGTCACATTCCGTGTCGGCGGGGAGTCGTGCGCGGCGCTGACCTGCGGATTTAACGCACTCCGGGCTTGCGTTAATGGCCGACGACGCGGCCCGGCCAGCTCGGTCGGTCGCCGCCGGTCCCGGGTCGGTCCCGGGGTCGGGCCCGGGTGGGCTCAGGCGGTGGCGCGGTGGAGGGCGACGACGCCCCCGGTGAGGTTGCGCCACTCGACGCCGGTCCAGCCCGCCTCGGCGACGAGGTCGGAGAGGCCCTGCTGGTCGGGCCAGGCCCGGATCGACTCGGCGAGGTAGACGTAGGCGTCGGGGGCCGAGGAGACGGCCCGGGCGATCGGCGGCAGGGCCTTCATCAGGTACTCGAGGTAGACGGTGCGGAAGGGCGCCCAGGTCGGGTGGCTGAACTCGCAGACCACCAGCCGGCCACCGGGCCGGGTCACGCGGCGCATCTCGCGCAGGCCCGCCAGCGGGTCGACGATGTTGCGCAGGCCGAAGGAGATGGTCACGGCGTCGAAGGTGCCGTCGGCGAAGGGCAGTCGCGTGCCGTCACCCGCGGTGAAGGGCAGGTGGGGCCGGGCCTGCTTGCCCACCCGGAGCATCCCGAGGGAGAAGTCGCACGGCACGACGGTGGCACCGCGGTCGTGGAAGGGCTCGCTCGAGGTGCCGGTGCCGGCGGCGAGGTCGAGGACGCGCTCGCCCGCGACCGGCGCGACGGCCTCGATGACGTCGTGGCGCCAGCGGCGGTCCTGGCCCAGCGAGAGCACGTCGTTGGTGACGTCGTAGCGACGCGCCACGGTGTCGAACATGCGACGGACGTCGATGGGTTGCTTGTCGAGCTGCGCACGGGCCACGCCCCCGAGGTTAGCCCGCGTCCACGCACCGCACCCCACCGCACGCCGCCATCCGCACCGCACCACCGCACCGCACCGCACCACCGGGCGAGCGCCGGGAGGGCGCCGGGCGACCGCCGCCGGGACCCGGGCAACCGGAGGTCCTCCTCGTGCGTCTCCCTGGTGACCGGCTCGACCCTGTCGGCCACCCCCACACCACGAGGACCTCCCATGCCCCTGCTGCGCCGCCTCTCCCTCGCCCTCGGCCTGGCCGTGGCCCTCGTCCTGGTCGCCGTGCTCGGCGCGACCGCCCTCGGCGGGTCCGGTGGGCACGAGCGCTCCGACCGCGCGGGGGCCGCCGACCCGCGACCCGGCGCTGCGGCCGAGCGCCGGCCCGCCCGTCCCGCGGCCGAGCCCGCCCCCCGGTCGACGCGGACGGCCACGACCGCGCCCACGCCGCCGCCGACAGCCACAGCCACAGCCACGCCGTCCCCCACACCCGAGCTGGTGCCCGGTCCGGCACTCCTCTCTCCCGGCGACGACGGCGCGGAGGTGCGCGAGCTCCAGGCCCGGCTGGCCCAGATCGACTGGTTCGACGCCGGGCTCACCGACCACTACGGCGAGATCACGGAGGCGGCGGTGCGCGGCTTCCAGGACAAGCGCGCGATCCCGGTCACCGGCGAGGTCGATCAGCGCACCATGGACCGGCTGCTGGCCATGACCACCGAGCCCACCGACGCCGAGCTCGAGGGCCGCACGCAGCAGGCCGGTGCGCTCGACCCGCGCTGCCTCCAGGGCCGGGTGATCTGCGTCGACAAGAGCACCAGCACGCTGCGCTGGGTCGTCGACGGCGAGGTGCTGCGCACCCTCGACGCCCGCTTCGGCGCCGCCGGGACCCCCACCCGCGAGGGGGTCTTCGAGGTCTACCGGATGAGCCGCGACCACGTCTCGAGCCTCTACGACACCGCGATGCCCTACGCCATGTTCTTCTCCGGCGGACAGGCCGTGCACTACTCCCCCGACTTCGCCGCCACCGGCTACGCCGGCGCCTCGCACGGCTGCGTCAACACCCGCGACCTCGCCGGGGTCGCCGCCCTCTTCGACGAGGTCCGGCTGGGCGACGACGTGGTCGTGTACTGGTCCTGAGTCCGCCGGCCGGCCGGCGGTCGTGGCCGGCGCGTGACCGGCACGTGAGGCGTCGATGAGACGGGTGAGAGCCCTCTCATCGGCGCCTCACGCGTGCCTCACCGGGCCGCCGCAGAGTTCTTCTCGTCGCCCCACCGGGGTGGCCGCCCCGGCCTCAGGGCCGGGCGGACCGCACGAGAGAGAAGAGACCGTCATGGCACGCTCCAGCATCTTCACCGCCGTCAAGCCGGCCACCATGGCCCGCCGCGCCGACACCGACAGCCGCGACGGCGGCCGTCGCCGGCGCCGCCGCCGCAACCGTCGCAACCGCAGCCGCTCGCGCTCGCGCACCAACTGAGGCCCCGGCTCACCGGTCCGCCGACACCCGTCGGCGGGCCCGGACGACGGGGGTGGCTCCCACGCAGCGAGCCACCCCCGTCGCGGCCGTTCCCACCACCGGAGGAGACCCCCGATGCGCCGAGCCTGGCGGAGGCTGATCGCCTCGTTGCGCCCCGCGGCCGACGCCGCGCCCGTCGTCGACGCGGCCCGGCAGCTGACCGTGCTCGCCGTCGTACGCCGCTTCTGGCCACGACTGCGTCCGCTGCGCGGCTGGCTGGCCCTCGGGCTGGTGCTCCTGGCGGCCGCCCCGGCCATCGAGGTCGTCGAGATCGTGCTCTTCCAGCGCCTCGTCGACGACGTGCTGGTGCCGGCCGACTTCTCCCCGCTCCTCACCCTCGCCGCGGCCTACCTCGCGCTCAACCTCGCCAGCGGCCTGGTCTCGAGCGCCGACGACTACCTGTCCACCTGGGTCTCCCAGCGCTTCCTCGTCGACCTGCGGCGCGACGCCTTCGAGCACGTCCTGCACCAGCCCGCCACGGTGCAGGACCGGCGCCGCCTCGGCGACACCATGGCCCGCCTGACCTCCGACGTGAGCGCGGTGGAGAGCTTCATGGTCGGCCAGCTCGCCACCGGTCTGGGCGCCCTGCTGCGGCTGGTGCTCTTCGTGGGCGCGCTGCTGTGGCTGCAGTGGGAGCTCGCGCTCGCCTCGCTCGTGGTCGTGCCCGTCTTCTGGTGGGTCTCCAGCCACTTCGCCCGCTTCACCCGCGACGTCTCG
>NZ_CAKASO010000045.1:0-34589 GCF_916862475.1 Nocardioides sp. Leaf374 | reverse complement strand
GGGCCAGGCGGTCCTCGTGGCTGACTGCGGTGCAGGTGAAGTCGCGCGCGGAGAGGCCGAACATGCACCCGCACGGCGCGCCGCCTCCCGTGCCGCGACGCACGACCCGGCTCGTGCTGGCCCTGGTCGGCGCGGTGGTGGTGGTCGCGGCCGCCGTGGTCGTGCCCATCCTCGTGACCCGCTCGGAGGAGCCGGTCGAGCAGCAGGCGACGCTCGCGGCCATCGAGCAGTACGCCGACCTGCGCCGCGACCACGTCGAGGGGTCGGTGGACTACCCGCAGTCGCCGCCCGTCGGCGGCCCGCACGCCCAGGAGTGGCTCGACTGCGGCGCCTACGACACCCAGGTGCCGGCGGAGAACCTCGTGCACGACCTCGAGCACGGCACGGTGGTGCTCACCTACGAGCCCGGCCTGCCCGCCGACGACGTCGCCGCCCTCGCCGACGTGCTGCCCGCCAACGGGATCCTCTCGCCCTGGGAGGGCCAGGCCGCCCCGGTGGTCGTCACCGTCTGGGGCGTGCAGCTGGAGCTCGACGGCGCCGACGACCCGCGGCTGGCGATGTTCCTGCAGGAGTTCGGCCACGGCGAGACCGCCCCGGAGTTCGGCGCCTCCTGCGAGGGCGGCATCGACCCGGCCGACGCCGCCGGCGCCGGCACCCCGGTCTGAGGCCCTCGGGTCCCTCCGCGCCCGGCCGCCCCAGCGCCCGGTCCCGGCTGCGGTGTCGGTGTCGGTAGCGGTGTCGGAGTGCGGCGCTACCCTCGCCGGCGTGACCCAGGACGCCCTCGCCCCGTTCGCCCTGCCCGCCGTCGACGACCGCGACGGGTGGCGCGCGCTGCTCGAGACGCGCAGCACCGGCGGGCTGGAGGCGGCCCGCGCGCTGGCCGACGGGCTGCGGGCCCTCGAGCCCGGCGACCCGGACGCGCTCCAGTGGTGGAACGACCTCTTCGTCGAGCTCTCGAACGCCTTCGCCGTCTGCTCGCTGCTCGCGCAGGTGCACCCCCACGCCCCGCTGCGCGAGGCGGCCGAGGCCAGCGAGCAGGAGCTGCACCGCTTCCGCACCGCCCTGCTGCTCGACGCCTCCGTCTTCGAGCGTCTCGCCGCCGTGCCCACCGAGGGCCTCGACGACGGCGCACGGCGCGTGCTGGCCGACGCGCTGCGCGACTTCCGCCGCTCCGGCGTCGACCGCGACGAGGCCACCCGGGCCCGCCTCACCGAGCTCTCCGAGCGGGCCAGCGACCTGGCCCAGACCTTCTCGCGCAACATCCGCGACGGTGCCGCGGTCACCCGGGTGCCGGCGGCGGCGCTGGCCGGTCTGCCCGCCGACTACGTCGCGGCCCACCCGGCCGACGCCGAGGGCCGGGTCGCGATCACCACCGACTACCCCGACACCCACCCCTTCCTGGCCTTCTCCACCGACCGGGAGGCCCGCCACGCCGTCGCGCGGACCTTCTTCACCCTCGCCCCCGACAACGACGCGGTGCTGCGCGAGCTCTTCGACGTGCGCCACGAGCAGGCCACCACGCTCGGGTTCCCCGGCTGGCCCGACCTCGACGCCGAGGTCAAGATGATCGGCACGGGCGAGGCGATCGGGGAGTTCGTCGACCGGATCGCCGCCGACGCCCTCGCCGCCTCCGACCGCGACGTCGCCGTCCTCCTGGAGCGCGCGCGCCGCGACCACGCCGACCTCGAGCAGGTCGACGTGGCCGACAGCCGCCACTACGGCGAGCTCGTGCGCCGCGAGCAGTACGACGTCGACGCCCAGGCCGTGCGGGAGTACTTCGACTTCACCCGCGTGCGACAGGGCCTGCTCGAGGTCACCGGGCGGCTCTTCGGCCTCACCTACACCCGGGTGCCCGACGCCCCGACCTGGCACGAGGAGGTCAGCGTGCACGACGTGTCCCTCGACGGGCAGCTGCTCGGGCGCATCTACCTCGACCTCCACCCGCGCCCGGGCAAGTACAACCACGCCGCGCAGTTCGACCTGGTCAGCGGGGTCGCCGGTCGCCAGCTGCCCGAGGGCGTGCTGGTGTGCAACTTCGGGCGGGGCCGCATGGAGCACTCCGAGGTCGTGACGCTCTTCCACGAGTTCGGCCACCTCATGCACCACGTGCTCGCCGGTCGCCACCCGTGGGTGCGCTTCTCCGGGGTGGCCACCGAGTGGGACTTCGTCGAGGCGCCGAGCCAGATGCTCGAGGAGTGGGCCTGGGACGCCGACGTGCTCGCCACCTTCGCCACCGACGACGCTGGCACCCCGATCCCCGCCGCGCTGGTGGAGCGGATGCGCGCCGCGGAGGAGTTCGGTAAGGGCTACTACGCGCGCACCCAGATGTTCTACGCCGCCGTCTCCTACCAGTTCCACCGCGACCGGCCCGCCGACCTGGGCGCGCGCCTGCACGAGCTGTCGCAGGAGTACGCCGCCTTCGCCGCGCTGCCCGGCACCCACTTCCACACCGGCTTCGGCCACCTCGGCGGCTACACGTCGGCCTACTACACCTACATGTGGAGCCTGGTGATCGCCAAGGACCTCTTCTCGGCCTTCGACCCCGACGACCTCTTCGCCCCCGACGTCGCCACCCGCTACCGCGACACGGTCCTGGCCGCCGGGGGCAGCAAGGACGCCGCCGACCTGGTCGCCGACTTCCTCGGCCGTCCCTACGACGCCCGTGCCTTCCGGGCCTGGCTCGAGGGCTGAGGACCCGCCGCGGGGAGTCGACCGGCGGGGTGTGGGTCGGGGCCGCACGCGGCTGGCACGATCGGCGCCATGGACTCAGAGACCCGGACCTTCCACACCGGTGACCGCGAGCGCGTGCTCGACCTCACCGCCGAGGTGGCCGACTTCTGCGCCGGCCGCGGCAGTGGGCTCGTACACGTCTTCGTGCCCCACGCCACCGCGGGCATCGCGATCCTCGAGACCGGCGCCGGCAGCGACGACGACCTGCTCGCCGCGCTCTCCGACCTGCTGCCGGCCGACGACCGGTGGCGCCACCGCCACGGCTCGCCGGGCCACGGCCGGTCCCACGTGATGCCTGCGCTGGTGCCGCCGTACGCCACGGTGCCCGTGCTGGAGGGTCGGCTGGCCCTCGGCACGTGGCAGAGCATCTGCCTGGTCGACCTCAACGTCGACAACCCCGAGCGCCAGGTGCGGCTGAGCTTCCTGGGGGCGGCGTGAGCGCGGGCCCCGCCGGGCGCGACCTGGTCGTGCGCCCGGTGCACCCCCAGGACCGGGAGTCGATCACCCGGGTCGTGACCGCCGCCTTCGGTGAGGAGGGCGAGGTCGTCGCCCGCCTGGTGGAGCGGCTGGAGGCCTCGCGGGCGGTGGCGCTCGGCCTGGTCGCCGAGGTCGCCGGCGCCGTCGTCGGCCACGTGATGCTCACCCAGTGCTGGGTCGACACGCGGGAGCGGCTGCGCCAGGTGCTGGTGCTCAGCCCGCTGTCGGTCGCGCCCGACCACCAGCGTGCCGGCGTGGGCACCGCACTGCTCGGGGCTGCGCTCGACGCCGCCGAGGCCGACGGGTGGCCGGCGGTGTTCCTGGAGGGCTCGCCGGCCTACTACTCCGCTCGGGGCTTCGCCCCGGCCGGCGACCACGGCTTCGAGCGACCCTCGCCCCGCATCCCGCACGCCGCCTTCCAGGTCGCCCTGCTCTCGACCCACGACGACACGCTGACTGGGCCGCTGGTCTACCGCGACGCGTTCTGGGAGCTCGACTGCGTGGGGCTGCGCGACCCGCTCCTGGCCGAGCTGGAGTCCGAGCCGGAGTCCGAGCCGGGCGGCCGGTCGGAGGGCCGGTAGGCGGGAAGGGGCACCTGGCGCGGCGCGGGCCGGGTCTGAGTCACGCCCACGGCAGGGGTGCAGGCGCCTGGCGTCGTCTCAGCCCCACACGGTGTCTGGTGACACGGAGGATCGAACGTGTGTTCGATCATCGAGTAGTGTGGCGTCGTGAGCCTCCCCGTCGCCCCGCCCGGCTGGCCCGCCGAGGTGCGCGCCCCAGGGGCGCCCGAGTGGGAGGCCAGCGCCGAGGCCTGGCTGCTCGACCTGTGCCCGCCCGACCACCGCTCCTACCCCGTGCTGCGTCGCCACCTCGTGGTGCTGGCACGCTTCGCGGTGCTCCACGTCGAGGCGGGTCAGCTGGCGTGCCGCCGGGGTCTGAGCGAGGCCCGTGCCGAGCTGCGCGGGCTGGTCGAGCCGGAGGTCGTCGACGCCGTCGTCGACACCTGGCTGCGGGAGGACGCCCGCCTGGCCGGGGCGCGGCGCGCCGTGGGGCTGGTGGAGGAGGCCGTGCGGGGACGCCGCTTCCGTCCGCGGCTCTGACCCTCGCACCCTCCGCGGCCGGCCGGCCGGCCGGCCGGCCGCGGGCGGGCGTGCGGGTGTGCGGACGGGCGCGCAACGGGCCTCGCCTGCGGAGCCGGTCGCGGGGCGTCATGCGGAGGGTGGATGCGCATCCACGCGGCGCATGACGTCCGGGGCGGGCCTCGCTCCCGCATCGCCCACACCGCGGTGCGGACGACCCAACGTCCGCACGTCCAGGGGTTGAACGAACGTTCGATCAACCCTCGGAACTCCTCCAACGTGGGCCACTCCGCGGCGCGAACACCCCGGGGCCGCACGTCTCGGGGTCGGACGCGAACGCTCGACCAACCCGCGGCACTCCTCCGGCGTCGGCCACACCGTGGCGCGGACGACCCCAGGCCCGCACGTCCCGGGCCTGCGGTGCCGGGTGCGGGCCGAGGCGGTCAAGCGTGCTGGGGTCGACGCGGGTCGCGCGGCGTCATGCGCAGGGTGGATGCGCACCCACGCAGCGCATGACGTCCGGGTGCGGCGCATGACGTCCGCAGCCGCGACTCGGCCGCCCCACGAGCGCGCCGGAGCGGGGCCGGGTCCGCGCGGCCGAAAGTCGACCGGGCCGTGCGACAATCGCCGGGTCATGTCCCACGGCACCGCCCTCCCGTCGACCCCGGCCGCCGAGCCGCGGGTCGACCCGGTCGTGCTCTGGCTCCGCGCCAGTCTGCTGGCCACGGTGACCCTCTTCCTGGGAGCCGCCGGCCACGTCACCGCGGACGGCCTGCTGCCCGGCCCGGTGGTGATGACCCTGCTCACGGCCGTGACCCTCGTGCTGAGCGCGGCGCTCCTCGCCCGGCCGGCCTCGACGCTGCGCCTGGTCACCCTGCTGGTCGGCGGTCAGGCCGCCGTCCACGTGGTGCTCAGCGCCACCGCGGGTCACGTCGGCGACGCCCCGACCACCGCCACGCCGGCCGGGGGAGCGGCGCACGCCGCCTCCGCGTCGCTGCCGCAGGTCGACGGTCGACGGGTGGGCTCGCTGCTCGACGCCTACACCGGCCCCGCCGGCGACCTCGCCTCCGGACCCTCGCTGACCCTCGGCCACCTGGTCGAGGACCTGGCCGCCCACGCCCCGATGATGGCCGCCCACCTGCTGGCGGCCGCCCTCGTGGGCCTGTGGCTCGCCGTCGGCGAGCACGCGCTGTGGGCCCTCGTGGCCCTCGCCGGTGCGGTGCTCGCCGCGCCGTGGCGCCTGCTCGCGGCCTGGTCCCGCGGGCGGTCGCTGCCGGCCCCCGCGCGCGGCCGCCTCGTGCCGACCTCCCACCACCCCGCGCCGGTCGTGGCGCACCTGGCGCGCAGCGTCGTACGCCGGGGACCGCCGGCCCTCCTCGCCTGACCGCACCCCCGGTCCGACCGCACGAGGCGGTCGGCCCTCGTCAGCATCGTCCGACGCGACGGCCCCGCCGTCGCGCGTCCCTGCGCCCGCACCCACCGCTGCCGCGCCACACCCCGGCCCCGGCCCGCCACCACAGGCCCGCCGGGGCTCGGCCCGCGCGGTCGCCCTGCGGCGCCGTCTCGAGGAGAGACCGTGACCGACTCCATCGCCCGCCCCGGCGCACCCACGCGCGCCACCCCCACCCGCCCGCCCACCGACCGGCCCACCGACCAGGCGGCCCCCACCGCTACCCCGGCGCGCCGACCGCGACCACCGCGCGACGAGCGCGCCCGCAAGAAGGGCGGGTCGGGCCTCTTCCGCGCGATGTGGCGCTGGCACTTCTTCGCCAGCTTCCTCGTGGTGCCCGTGCTGCTCGTGCTGTCGGTGACGGGGCTGATCTACCTCTTCCGCTTCCAGATCGAGCCGCTCATGCACGGCGACCTCATGCACATCGACACCCCCGCGGCCACCGAGGTCCGCCAGTCCTACGCCGCCCAGCAGACCGCGCTCGAGCGGGTCTACCCCGACGTCACCGTGGTCTCGATGCGCGAGCCGCTCGAGGCCGACGACGCCACGGCCTTCTCCGTGGTCGAGGCCGACGGCAGTCCGCGCGACGTCTACGTCGACCCCTACGGCCCCGACGTGCTCGGCTCCCTCGACCCCGACACGACGCTGTCGGGCACGGCGGTGAGACTGCACGCCGACCTGATGGCCGGCCGCTTCGGCGACCACCTCATGGAGCTCGGCGCCTGCTGGGCGATCGTGATGGCGCTGACCGGCTACTACCTCTTCGTCCGCGGCGCCAAGGCCCGTCGCCGCGCCCGGGCCAAGGACCGCCCCGGCGCCCGGCTGCGCTCGCGGCACGGGTGGCTCGGCGCCGGCGTCGGGGTCGGGCTGCTCTTCCTGCTCGTCTCGGGCCTGCCCTGGACCGGGGTGTGGGGCGAGACCGTGCAGAAGCTCGCCACCGACCGTGGCAGCTCGCTGTGGAGCACCGACCCGGGCGCCCTGTCCGACCCCACCTCCAGCCTCGACGAGTCGCTGCCGCACAGCCACGTGCAGGACGTGCCGTGGGGCATGGGCGCCTCCGAGGTGCCCCGCTCGACCGGCGACCCCGAGGGCAGCGTGGCCAACATCGACACCGCCGTCGAGGTGGCCGAGGCCGAGGGCCTGCGCCACCCCTTCACCGTCGCGGTGCCCGACACCACCACCGACGAGGCGGGGGTCTACTCCGTCATCGGCTACGCCTTCGACGCACCCTCCGACGAGCGCACCGTGCACGTCGACCGCTTCGGCGGCGCGGTGGTCTCCACCTACGGCTTCGACGACTACCCCACGCTGGCCAAGGTGGTCTCGCAGGGCATCGGGCTGCACGAGGGACGCAGCCTCGGGCTGTGGTCGTTCTGGGGTGCGGCGCTGATGTGCGTGGGCATCATCGCGGCCTGCGTCACCGGCCCGCTCATGTGGTGGCGCCGCCGCCCGCGGGGTGCGGCACGCATCGGCGCCCCGCGCGGACGCATGCCGCTGCGCGGCAGCCCCGTGCTGCTCGTCGGCCTGGTCGCCCTCGGGATCGTCCTGCCCCTCTTCGGTCTGTCGCTGCTGGTGGTGCTGGCCCTCGACCAGCTCGTGCTGCGACGGGTGCCGGCGCTGGCGGGGTGGTTCGACACCGTGTGACCCGCACGGCGGGACGTCGTACGGGTGGTGGGATCGCCCCCACCTCTCGCACGACGTCACCGCCGGGCCGCCACGTGCGATCGCGGCCAGACCGAGCGCCGCACGGCGGCAGCGCACCCCGAGCCGGGGCGAACCTCAAGAGGGTCGCCCCGGCTTGCGCGTTCCTTGAGGCAACGTCGTGGATCTGCCGCGTCGTGGCTTGAGGCTGGAGCGACAGAGTCCTGGTCATCAAGCAACAGCGACCGGCGCAGGGCTGGTCCACCCGACTCGAAGGACTCCCGATGCGCACTGCACACCGCAAGGCCACCACCCGCAAGGTCTCCAAGGGCGCCACCCGCCTGGCCGCCTCGGTCGCCCTCGTCGCCGGTGCGGCGTCGGTCGCCGGTCTCGGCACGTTCGGTTCCTTCACCTCCACCACCAGCGCCACCGAGGCCACCACCACCGGCACCGTCGTGCTGACCGCCAGCAACCCGGCGCGCGGCTTCGACGTCGCCATCCCCAAGCTGGTGCCGACCGACACCGTGCAGCGGGCGCTGACGCTGACCCGCGGCTCGGCCGACGAGACCTTCGGCTCGGTCGCGCTGACCACGACCAGCTCCACCGCCAACGTCCTCACCGGCGACGCCACCAAGGGTCTGCAGATGCGGATCGACCAGTGCTCGCAGGCCTACACCCAGGTCGGCTCCACCAACGCCCTGACCTGCGGCGGCACGGAGACCCCCGTCCTGGCCAGCGGTCGCGTCCTCCAGGCCAACACGATGCTGCCGGTGGTCACCACGGCCCTCAACGCCGCGGCGAAGACCTCCTTCCTCCGCGTCACCCTCACGCTGCCCGAGGCCGCCGACAACACCTTCCAGAACCTCACCAGCACCATCAACTACTCCTTCCTCGCCACGCAGCGCGCCGGCGACTTCCAGTGACCCCCTCCCGCGCGGCCGCGGACGCCGCTGCCGGCCGCGCGGGAGGCTCGGCCCCGGGTCGCAGGGCGACCTGACCCTCCTCTCCCGTGCGGCCAGGGGTGCCCTCGTGGCCGCACGGGTCACCACCGCCCCGCCCGCCCCGCCAGCCCGACCCACCCCAGCCCAGCCCGACCCAGCCCAGCCCAGCCCAGACCGGACCAGCGACCAGGGGGACACGATGAGCAGCTCCACCGCCACCACCGCGGCGACCGAGTCCTCCGCCAGGCACCGCGGCGACGGGTCGAGCAGGGTCGTCACCCGACCCACGGCCGGCGGGGCGCTGCACGTGCTCGGCAACGTCGTGACCAGCCTGGTGCTGGTGGCGTGCCTGGCGGCCTTCCTGCTGCTCGCGGTGGGCCCTCACGTCTTCGGATACCGCACGGCCACGATGCTCACCGGGAGCATGGAGCCGGGGATCAGCCCCGGTGACGTCGTGGTGACGGTGCCGCGTCCGGCCGCCGACGTCGAGGTCGGCGACGTGATCAGCTACCACATCCCGATCGAGGACCACCGCGTCGAGACCCACCGTGTCACGAAGGTCGTCCGGGGCGACGACGGCAGCATCGCGGTGCAGACCCAGGGCGACGCCAACGAGGGCGTCGACCCCTGGACCGCCACGCTCGAGGGCGACACCGTGTGGCAGATGACCGCGGTCGTGCCTCACGTCGGCAAGGCCATCCAGTGGCTGCGCGCGCCCGTCGTGCAGCACGGCGTGCTGTGGGGCGCGCTGGGCCTGCTGGTCGTGCTCGGCCTGGTGCGCATCTGGGCCCGCGACGAGGACGAGGAGCCCGGGACAGGGACGCCCGAGACCGCCGACGGCACCGACGAGGTCCTCCGGGAGCCCGCCGGGTCCGAGCGGTGAGCACCGAGGACCTCTGCGGTGGCGTGGCCGTGCTCGACGAGTCGGTCCTGGGCGAGCTCGCGCTCGACCTCTGCCCCGCCTCGGCGCTGACCTTCGCCCGGACCTACCGCCGCATGTTGCCCGGGCGCGTGACCCGGGTGACCAGCGTGCTCGCCCCGCCCGCGGCGGCGGCCACCGAGGCCGCCGACGTCGACGTGCTCGACGCGGTGCTCAGCCTCGGCACCTCGGCCGCAGCCGTCGGCGCGTGCTGCCTGGCCGAGGTCGCGCAGGGCCTCGCGCGCGACGTACGCCGGGGCGACCGCGAGGCCGCCCGCTGCCGTCTGGCCCGGTTGCGCGCCGTCACCGGGTGCACCGAGCGCGCGCTCGACGGCTACCTCGCACGCAGCTGACCCGCACGACCCGCACGACCCACTGACCACCGGCCGCCCGCGGGCCGGGGGAGACAGCCCTCTGAGGCGCCTGGGGGGAGGCGCCTCAGAGGGCCTCCATGCGGTAGCCCACCCCTCGCACGGTGTGGATGAGCCGGCCGGCGCCGAGCTTGCGGCGCAGGTTGCCCATGTGCACCTCCACCAGGTGCGTGTCGGTGGCCCACTCGGTGCCCCACACCGAGCGCAGCAGCGATTCGCGGCTCCACACCCGCGCCGGGCTGCGCATCAGCTCGGTGAGCAGGTCGAACTCCGTGCGCGTCAGCGTCAGCTCCGTGTCGTCGCGGAAGGCGCGCCGCCCGTCGACGTCGACGCGGAGCGGGCCGTGGTCGAGCACCTCGTGCGATGCGGGTGCCGTGGGTGCCGTGGGTGCCGGTGTCGTCGCGCCGGCGTCGTGGGTCGCCGGGGGGCCGCCCGCGCCGTCCGCCGCCGGGAGGCGGCGGGGGCGTCGGAAGAGCACGTTGACCCGGGCCTTGAGCTCGCGCACCGAGAAGGGCTTGGCCAGGAAGTCGTCGGCACCGGTCTCGAGGCCGAGGAGCTTGTCGATCTCCTCGTCGCGGGCGGTGATCATGATGACGTAGGCGTCGGTGAGCTCGCGCATGCGACGGCAGGTCTCGATCCCGTCGATCCCGGGCAGCCCGAGGTCGAGGGTCACCAGGTCGGGGTCGAGGGTGCGGATGGTCTCCACCCCGGCCAGGCCGTTGTCGACGGTGGTGACCGCGAAGCCCTGCGACTGCAGGGAGAGCTCGATGAGCGCGCGGATGTCCTCGTCGTCCTCCACCACGAGGGCGCGCCGCTCCTCGGTGGTGGTGCCGCTGCCGTTGGTCATGCTCCCCGTGACTGACATCGAGACGATCCTCTCAGACCTTGAGGATTCCTTGAGGCAAGTCGGCGGATCGGTTGAGACCCTCCGGACAGACTCGTCCTGTCGCCCACCCGTGGGCGACGACCCGACCCCGAGCCAGCCGACCGCGCCATCCGACCGAGCCCCCCGACCGCGCCACCCGACCGCGCCACCCGACCGAGCCACCCCGCCGAGAGGACGCCATGAGCCACAGCCTGCGTCGCCGCGTGCTGGTGCTGGTCGCGCTCACGGCGTTCCTGGTGTGCCTGCCGCAGCTGGCCTCGGCCCGCTTCTCCGGCCAGCAGCAGGCCTCGCTGAGCGTCGGCACAGCGGGCATGGCCATGCCGACGGGCGTCACCGGCACCTGGACGTGCACCCGCTTCAGCATCCTGACGATCGGCTACGAGGCGATCGACGTCGACGTCGACTCCTTCACCGACGCCGGGCCGAGCGGGGCCACCTACGCCTACCGGCTCTCCCGCGCCGGGGTCACCCGCGACGCGGTCGACTCCACGTCCCGCTCGGCCGCCCTGCGCTACGAGACCGGGCTCATCGCCGGCGCGCAGACCTACCGCCTCACCATCACCTCGACCCTCAAGGGCTGGACCGGTGAGCCCTACGTCCGCGACCTCACCTGCCCGGGCAGCAGCAGGGCCAGCGGCACGCTCTGAGCCCGCCGGACACGGGACCCGGCCCAGGACGCGGTCGAGGACCCCTCGTGTGATCGGGTCGGCCCCGGTCTAGTCCGCCGGCACGGAAAAGTCGACACGTTCGCGTGATCGCGTGCTTTACCGAAGCCGGCGCGTCACACTGGGGGAGCCAGGTCGCGACTGATGCCCCCCAGAAGCCGCGGCCTGGCACACACGTCCTCGTCGAGCCCCGCTCCGAGACCCGTCCTCCCGGCCCCTCCACCCGGCCCCTCCACCCGGCCCAGCCACCCGGCCCAGCCACCGAGCACGTGACGCGCGTCGCGTCGCCCCGGCGGCCCACGTGACCCGGGCGAAACACCCCCGACACGCGCGCCCCCTACGGTCCGGCTACCGCCCCGCCGTCCGAGGAGACACCGATGAGCGCCAATCCCGTCCGCCTGCAGGCCATGAGGGCCGTCGAGGCCACCGTCGCTCCGCCGATCAGCTTCGACCCCGGCGAGGAGCCCGGCGCCATCTTCGGGCAGAACGTCTTCAGCCTCACCGTGATGCAGAAGCGGCTGCCCAAGAGCGTCTACAAGTCGGTCGTCTCCACCATCGAGCGGTCGACGCCGCTCGACCCCGACGTCGCCGACGCGGTGGCCTCGGCCATGAAGGACTGGGCGATGGAGAAGGGCGCCACGCACTACGCCCACGTCTTCTACCCCCTCACCGGCCTGACCGCGGAGAAGCACGACAGCTTCCTCGACCCGGTCGGCGACGGCACGGCCTTCGCGTCCTTCTCCGGCAAGACCCTGGTGCAGGGTGAGCCCGACGCCTCGAGCTTCCCCAACGGCGGGCTGCGCAACACCTTCGAGGCGCGCGGCTACACCGGGTGGGACGTCATGAGCCCGGCCTACGTGCTGGAGAACCCGAACGGCAACACGCTGTGCATCCCCACCGTCTTCATCTCGATGACCGGCGAGGCGCTCGACCACAAGACCCCCGTGCTGCGCTCGCAGCAGGCGATGTCGGTCCACGCCAAGCGGGTGCTCACGCTCTTCGGCCACGACGACCCCGACAACGTCGTGGCCTACTGCGGCCCCGAGCAGGAGTACTTCCTGGTAGACAGCCACTTCTTCATGGCCCGCCCCGACCTGCTCAACGCCGGGCGCACGCTCTTCGGCGCCAGGCCGCCCAAGGGCCAGGAGTTCGACGACCACTACTTCGGCGCGATCCCCGAGCGCGTGCTCGGCTTCATGATGGACACCGAGCGCGAGCTCTTCAAGCTCGGCATCCCGGCCAAGACCCGCCACAACGAGGTCGCGCCGGGCCAGTTCGAGGTGGCGCCGATGTTCGAGCGGGCCAACGAGGCCTCCGACCACCAGCAGCTGCTCATGACCACCTTCAAGTCGGTCGCGCGCAAGCACGGCATGGAGTGCCTCTTCCACGAGAAGCCCTTCGACGGCGTCAACGGCTCGGGCAAGCACGTCAACTTCTCCCTGGGCAACGCCGAGCTCGGCAGCCTCCTCGTGCCGGGGGAGACCCCGCACGACAACGCGCAGTTCCTCGTCTTCTGCGCCGCGGTCATCCGCGGCGTCCACCAGTACGGCGGGCTGCTGCGGGCCTCGGTCGCCTCGGCCTCCAACGACCACCGCCTCGGCGCCAACGAGGCCCCGCCCGCGATCATCTCGGTCTTCCTCGGCGACCAGCTCGCCGACGTCTTCGACCAGATCGCCAAGGGCGGTGCCACCCGCTCCAAGGAGCGCGGCACGCTGACCATCGGCGTCGACACGCTGCCCAACCTCACCAAGGACCCGGGCGACCGCAACCGCACCAGCCCCTTCGCCTTCACCGGCAACCGCTTCGAGTTCCGCGCACCGGGGTCCAACCAGACGGTGGCGGGCCCGATGGTGGTGCTCAACACGATCATGGCCGAGGCCCTCGACCACTGCGCGAGCTTCCTCGAGGACGCCGTCGCGGCCGGCACCGACTTCAACGAGGCCGTGCAGGCGCTGCTGACCCAGGTCATCAGCGACCACGGTGCGGTGATCTTCAACGGCAACGGCTACTCCGAGGAGTGGCCGGTCGAGGCCGAGCAGCGGGGGCTGAAGAACCTGCGCACCACCGTCGACGCCCTGCCCGAGCTGATCGCCCCCGAGGCGCTCGCGCTGTTCTCGGCCTACGGCGTCTTCAACGAGCGCGAGATGCACAGCCGCTACGAGATCGGCCTGGAGCAGTACGTGCTCAGCGTCGGCGTCGAGGCCAACCTCACCCTGGAGATGGGCACGACGATCGTCCTGCCGGCGGCGCTGCGCTACCAGACCGAGCTGGCCGGCAACGTCGCGGCGCTCAAGGCGGCCGGCGTCGAGGCCGACACCTCCACGCTGCTGTCGGTCTCCGAGCCGCTGGCCGCGCTGCGCGCCGGTCTGGCCGACCTCGGCGCCGCGCTCGCCCACGAGCACCCCGCCGACGCCCTGGCGGCGGCGACCGCGGTGCGCGACGGGGTGCTGCCCGCGATGGCGGCCGTGCGTGCGGCCGCCGACACCCTCGAGGGCCTCGTGGCCGACGACCTGTGGTCGCTGCCGACCTACCAGGAGATGCTCTACGTCCTGTGACCCGCGCGGGGCCCCGCGCCGTGGCCTGCGGTGCGGCCCGCGCGGTCGTCGCGGGGCGGTGACGCCCCGAGGAGGCCCGGGAGGGTCTCCTCGAGGACGTCGCGCAGCGCGGTCACGGGGGCCGGCGGCCCGGCGCTCGACCACACCAGCTGCACGACGCGCTCCGCGCGCCGCGCCCCGGCGTCGAGGGCGACCTCGACCGTGCCGGGGTAGTCGACACCGGCCGGCACGACGGTGAAGCCCAGGCCCGCCGCGACCAGCCCGCCGGCGGTCGCGAGGTCCTCGCACTCGTACGCCGGGCGCCGCGGTGCGCCCGCCTCGCGCATCATCGCGTCGGTGATGGTGCGCAGCCCGTAGCCGGTCGCCATCGCCACGAAGGGCTCCTCGGCGAGGTCGGCGAGCGCCACCGGCCCCGCGCGGCCGTCCTCGGCCCCCCGCGAGCCACGCCCCGACGCCCCGCGCTCGCCCGGACCCGCCAGGTGGTGACCGCGTGGGAGCAGCACGCGCAGCGGCTGCGTGCCGAGCACCAGCGAGGCCAGCCCCGCCCCGGTCGAGGGCTCGAGCACGGCCACGAGCGCGAGGTCGAGACGGCCGCCGGCCACGTCGGCGACGAGGTGCTCGGCGCCGCCCTCGGCCAGCTGCAGGGTCACCCGTGGGTGACGGTCGTGGAAGACCCGCAGCGCCCGCGGCACCAGGTCGGCGCCGAGGGCGTGCTGGAAGCCGAGCCGCACCCGGCCGGCCCCGGGGTCGACCTCGGCCCGGATGGCGCGCAGGGCCTCCTCGACCTCCGCCACGGCCCGCTCGGCGGCGTCGGCCAGCAGCCGCCCGTGACGGCTCAGCGCGATCCCGCGTCCCCGGCGCAGCAGGAGGGGGGCGCCGACCTCGGCCGACAGTCGCGCCAGGGAGCGGCTCAGGGTCGGCTGCGGCACGCCCAGCTCGGCGGCGGCATCGGTGACGTGGCCGGTGCGCGCCACGGCGAGCAGCTCCTCGAGCGGACGCAGGAAGCCGGCGGAGTCATGCTTCATGTGCATGAGTCTAGGTCGACCGGTGCATTGGAGTCATCAGCGGCGGCGGGGGAGACTGGGCCTCGTGAGACGCCCGAGCGACCTGGACCCCACGGCCACCCGCGCCGGCGTGCCCGTCGCGCCTGCGCCGGCGGGTCCCGCGGGGCACCTCCCGGGCTCGCGCGACTTCCGCCGCCTCAACCTCGCGATGGGCGCAGCGGGGCTGGCCGCCTTCGGCATGCTCTACGCCACCCAGCCGCTGCTGCCGGAGATCGGCGCCGACTTCGGCGTCGACGCCACCCGGGCCAGCCTCACCATCTCGGTGACCACCGGCCTGCTGGCGCTGCTGGTCATCCCCGCCACCCGCATCGGCGCCCAGCGCGGACGTGTCGCCACGATGCGGCTCGGCCTGCTCGTCGCCGCGGTGCTGACGCTGCTGAGCGCGGTGGCGCCGACGTACCCCCTGCTCCTCGTGGCGCGCGGCCTCACCGGCGCGGCCCTGGCGCTGGTGGTGGGCGTGGCGATGGGCCACGTCGCGGCCGAGGTCCACCCGCGCGGCCTGGCGACGGCGATGGGGCTCTACGTCGCCGGCAACTCCCTCGGCGGCGTCGGCGGACGCGTGGTGACCTCCGCGGTCGTCGACCTCGCCGGCAGCTGGCGCTGGGCCGTGGTGGCGCTGGGCGTCTGCGCCCTGCTCGCGACCCTGGCCTTCCAGCGCCTCGTGCCGGGGCCCGCGGCGGGCGTGGCCAGCGCCATCGGGGTGCCGCCGCCCCCGGGGCGGGTGGTCGACCTGCTGCGCGACCCGGCGGTGCTGGCGGTGCTCGCCCTGCCGTTCCTGCTCATGGGCGGCTTCGTGGCCACCTACAACTACCTCACCTACCGCCTCACCGGTCCGGGCTTCGAGCTGCCCGCGGCCGTCGTGGGCCTGGTCTTCCTGGCCTACCTCGCCGGCACCGCGGCCTCCGCGGTCGCGGGTCGCGCCGCCGACCGGGTCGGGCGAGCGGTCGTGCTGGTGGTGTCGGTGGCGGTGATGGGCGCCGGTCTGCTGCTCACGCTGCCCGACGTGCTGTGGCTGGTGGTCGTCGGCCTGGTCGTGCTGACCTCCGGCTTCTTCGGCGCCCACTCGGTGGCCAGCGGCTGGGCCCCGGTGGTCGGCTCGGGCCAGCCGGCGCGCACCAGCGCGCTCTACGTCGCCTCCTACTACGTCGGCTCGTCGGTCTTCGGCGCCCTGGTCGGGCTCGGCTGGCGTGCCGGTGGCTGGCCGCTGACGGTGGCCTGCGTCGGCGCCCTCGTGGGCCTGGCCGGCGTCGCGACCGCGGTGCTCCTGGCCCGCACCGGCCGCTCCTCGCGGCCCTCGGCCGCCTGAGAGGGCCGCGGCCCCGCGCCCAGTCCCGCTCGGTCCCGCCCGCCGTCGCGGACCCGTCTGCCCCCCGCACGGACCGGGCGGGGCGGGGAGGCACCCCGAGGGGTGGTTCGTCCCCCGCGGCGCCGGCCGCACCATGGAGGCAGATGAGGCGGGAGGTGCACCGTGCAGCCCATCCCCGAGTCCGTGGCCGCGGTCGACAACCTCGACGCCGCCTCGGTGGACGACGACGTCCTGCGCTGGCTCTGCCTGCTGGGGGAGCGCGCCCGCGAGGTCGTGCCGGACTGCGTCGGGCTGACCTGGGAGCACGCCGACCTCGATCTCGTGCTGACCGTGGAGGCGACGGCCGCCGAGCGCGCCGCCACCTCGAGCGCCGAGCTGCCCGTCATGGCGGCGACCGCGGCCTCCGACGACCCGTGCCAGGAGCAGTCCTGGAGCTCCTCGGGGCGCGCCTCGGCCGCCCTCGGCGTCGGCAGCACGCTGACGCTGCCGATCATGCACGGCCAACGCGTCGTCGGCACCGTCGACCTCTACGCCGCGACCCCGGGCGCCTTCGCGGGTCGCCACGACGAGCTCGCGCGCCTCTTCGACGCGTGGGCGCCCGGCGCCGTGACCGACGCCGACCTGGGCTTCGCCCGCCGCGACGACGCCTGCGAGGCGCCGCGCCGCGCCGAGGACCGCGCGGCCGTCGACACCGCCACGGGCGTGTGGGCCGCGCTGCTCGACGTCGACGTGGTGACGGCGCGTGAGCGCCTGCGCGAGACCGCCCTCGGGCTCGGGCTCACCGAGGCGGAGCTGGCGCGGGCCGTGATCGGCCGCGCCTCACCCTGACCCCGCACGCGGATCACCTCCCCACGGGTGGGACGGCTCGCCCCCGGGGTGCGGCGTGAGTAGGGTCGGGCTCGTGTCGACCGATTCCCCCATCCGCCTCGCGATCGTCAACGACTACGAGCTGGTCGTGAAGGGCCTCGCGGGTGCCTTGGCGCCCTTCGCCGACCGGGTCGAGGTCGTCGAGCTGGCCGTCAACGTGCCGGTCGAGAGCGACGTCGACGTGGTGCTCTTCGACAGCTTCGCCCAGACCCAGGGCGCCTGCACCGAGGTGCGCGACCTGGTCCACGAGGTGGGCTCCGCCGGTGCCCGCCTGGCCGTCTACAGCTGGAACGTCGACGAGGCCCTGGTCCAGGACAGCCTCAAGGCCGGCGCGTCGGGCTACCTCGCCAAGTCGATGTCGTCGGCCGACCTGGTGGAGTCGATCGAGCGCGTGCACGCGGGCGCCCGGGTCGTGCCGCCGACGGGCAGCGGCGGCGACGACGAGGGCGCCGAGGACGACGCCACCGGCGACGCCGTCAGCTGGCCCGGCCGCGACCTGGGCCTCTCGGGCCGCGAGAGCGAGATGCTCGCGCTGATCGTGCAGGGCCTGACCAACCAGGAGATCGCCGAGCGCACCTACCTCAGCATCAACTCGGTCAAGACCTACATCCGCACCGCCTACCGCAAGCTCGAGGTCACCAGCCGCTCCCAGGCCGTGGCCTACGGCATGTCCCACGGCTTCGAGCCCGACCGCTCGCGGATGCTGCAGCGCGACTGAGGGCCGACCCGGCGGCGGGGCCGCGGGCGGTCGCACCGGCCCTGACGGCACGGCGACGACGGGACGAGAGCCCCGACGGCGACGGCCGGCGGGGCTCTCGTGCGGTGCTGTCGAGCAGTGTGGTCGTGCGGGGTCGAGCGGCCCCGCAGCGCGACGGCTCAGCGGAAGAGCACGTCGGTGCAGCCCGTGCACTCGTAGGAGCGCACGGTCAGGCCGTCCTCGAACTCCACGCCGCGCAGGTCCCACAGGTGCTGGTGGGTGCGGGGCAGGTCGAGACGGACCCCCTCGGCCCCCAGCGGCTCAGGAGCCGGCAGCGGGGATGCGGTGGCCAGGTGGAGCACGGGCGTGTGGGTCGGACCCTCCAGCGAGTGGGCGGCGCTCACGCGGCTGCTCAGCGCGGGGGGAGGGTGTCGCGACGCTCGGTCACGTGCACGCTGCGCGTGCGCTGCTGGTTGACGACGAGCGACACGACGATCGCGAGCACGCCGGCGGCGAGCAGGATCCACCCGAGGGTGGTGTCCTCCACGTTGGCGAGGTCGAGGGTGATGACGTCGAGGACGAAGACGAGTCCGACGACGATGAGGACGATGCCCAGGCCGATGACCATGAGATGACTCCTTCTGAGACTCCGTGGAGCGGAGGTGGTGCGCGTGGGGTGGGGCTGACGGCGGAAGCCGTCCGACCCACGATGTCGGAGCGCCCGGGTCCTCACAAGGGCCCCTCAGGGTGAACTCAGGTGCGTGCGGCCGGGGTCGCCTACCATCCTGGTGGGCGCCGACGCGCCCGTCGGGCCCCCGGCCCGACCCGACGTGGCAGGAGGGTGCCCCGTGTCGCAGCGTGCCGAGGTCGTCGACCCGCGGGGGTCGGTCCCGCCCGACCACCTCCACGACCCGGACCACGACCCGGACCACGACCCGGACCACGACCCGGGCCACGACGGTGGTGCCGCGGCCGGTGGCGGTGGTGCGGCGTACGCCGACCGCGCGCTGGGCTGGCTGCTGCTGGTCGGCGGGCTGGTCGGCGGGCTGGCGGCCTTCACCCTCGCGGTGGAGAAGGTCAAGCTGCTCACCGATCCCTCCTACGTGCCCAGCTGCAGCATCAACCCCGTGCTGAGCTGCGGCTCGGTGATGGCGACCGACCAGGCCTCGCTGCTGGGCTTCCCCAACCCGCTGATCGGCATCGCGGCCTTTCCCGTGCTCGTCGTGACGGGGGCGCTGGTGCTCGCCCGGGTGCGGCTGCCGCGCTGGTGGTGGCTGGGGCTGCAGGCCGGGGCCACCGTGGGCCTGGTCTTCGTGGCCTGGCTGATCGACCAGAGCCTCTACAGCATCGGCGCGCTGTGCCCCTACTGCATGGTCGTGTGGAGCATGGTCGTGCCGGTCTTCTGGTACGTCACGCTGCGCAACCTCAGCAGCGGCGTGCTGGGGGCGCGGGCCCGCGACTCCTCGCTCACCGCGCTGCTGCGCGACGCCCACGCGCTGGTGCTGCTCCTCGCGCTCGTCGTGGTGGTGGGTCTCATCGGCGTGCGCTTCTGGGACTACTGGTCCACGCTGCTCTGAGCCGCGCCCCGGGTCTGCTCGCGCGCCACGTGAGCGGGTCGTCCCGACGGGGGAGCCGCACCCATCAGCACCACCAGCACCCGCCCCAGCAGGTCGTCGGCGACCGAGCCGGGGTCGGCGTGCCGCTCGATGGCCAGGCCGTTGGAGAGCGCCATGAGCACCGTGGCCAGCTCCTCGGCCGGCAGCGGGGCCTCGACCCCGGCGGCGTCGACGTGCTCGGCGATCGCGGCGCTCACCACGTGGTGCAGGTCGCGACGGCGCTCGCGGAAGGCCTGCGAGCCCTCGCCGCGCACCGCGCGCTGCCACAGCTCGAGGAAGAGCAGGTGCCAGTCGCGCTGCTCCTCGGCGGCGGCGCTGAGCCGGTCGCCCAGGTCGCGGGCCTGCTGCTCCAGGGGCACCGCGACGTCGCTGACGGCGGCCAGGCCCAGGTCGAGGTAGGCCGAGATCCGGTCCTCGGCCAGGGCGTCGACCAGACCGTCCTTGCTGCCGAAGTTGGAGTAGACGGCGCCCTTGGTGAAGCCCGCCGCGCGGGCCACGTCGTCGAGGCTGGTGGCGTCGATGCCGCCGCGGGCGAAGAGCTCGGCCGCGGCGTCGAGCAGGGCACGCCGGACCTCGCCGCGCGGGGGGCGACGACGGACGGCGGGGCCGGGAGCGGCGTCGGTGCCGTCGCGGGTGCCGTCGGTGGTGCCGTCGGTGGTGGGGCGGGGCTCGGGGGAGGTTGACATCGGTGGCTACGATACTCACCAGTACTCGATACCGATCGGTATCCCAGGTCGTGGCCGGTGTCGGCGAGGAGAGGTGGGCCCATGAGCATCCAGGAGCAGGTCGGCGGCCGGGCGGCCTCGGCGGTGCGGTGGGGCTTCGGCCACGCGCTGCCGGCCACGGCCATCCGCAGCGCGGCCAAGCAGGGCGACCTGCACGGGCGCCTGATCGAGGCGACCCGCGACGGGGAGACCGTGCCGCTGGAGCTCTTCGAGGCGATCCGGGCCGACGGCCCGCTGCACCGCTCGAAGTTCGCCTTCGTCACCGCCTCCCAGCCGGTGGTCAAGGAGGTGCTCACCAGCGCCGACGTGCGGGCCGGGGTGGAGTTCTCACCCGGCGGCGTGCTCGGTCGCATCGGCCACTGGGCCGCCCGGCAGGCGCCGATCGGTCCGCTGACCCCACCCTCGCTGCTGGTGACCGAGCCGCCCGACCACACCCGCTACCGCAAGCTCGTCACGCGGGTCTTCTCGGTCAAGGCCGTGCAGGGCCTGCGCGAGCGCACCGAGCAGATCGCCGCCGGGCTGCTCGACGACCTCGAGGCGCGGGCCCGCCGCGAGCCGGGGACCGCGGTGGACCTCGTCGAGACCTACTGCGCCCAGCTCCCGGTCACCGTCATCGCCGAGATCCTCGGGGTGCCCGCCGCCGACCGCGGCCGGGTGCTCGACTTCGGCACGGGCGCGGCGCCCAGCCTCGACCTGGGGCTGACGTGGGGCGGCTTCCGGCGCGTGGAGTCGTCGCTGACCGACTTCGAGGCGTGGCTGAGCGACCACATCGACCAGGTGCGCCGCAGCCCCGGTGACGACCTGCTCAGCCAGCTCGTCACCGCCCGCTCCGACGACGGCGTGGCCCTCACCGACGCCGAGCTCAAGGCCACCGCCGGTCTCGTGCTCGCCGCGGGCTTCGAGACCACGGTCAACCTCCTCGGCAACGGCGTCGCCCTGCTGCTCCAGCACCCCGACCAGCTCGCCCGGCTGCGCTCCGAGCCCGGGCTGTGGCCCAACGCCGTCGACGAGGTCCTGCGCTACGACCCGCCCGTGCTGCTCACGGGGCGGATGACGCTGCGCGACACGACGTTCTCCGGGGTCCCGGTGCCGCGCGGCGCCGCGGTCACCACGCTGCTCGCGGCCGCCAACCGCGACCCCGACGTCTTCGCCGACCCCGACACCTTCGACGTGGCCCGTGAGAACGCCGCCGACCACGTGTCGTTCTCCTCCGGGCGCCACTACTGCCTGGGCGCCGCCCTGGCGCGGATGGAGGGCGAGGTCGGCCTGCGCGCGGTCGTCGAGCGCTTCCCCGACCTCGCGCTCGCCCCCGGCGCCCGGCGCCGCACCACCCGCATCCTGCGCGGCTTCGACCGGCTCCCGGTCACGCTGGGCTGACGCGGCCCGCCGTACGCCCGGGGCCTCAGCCGGCGAGGTCGTGGGTGCGCAGCCAGGTGTCGACGGCGGCGTAGGCGGCCGCGCGGGGCTCGGCGAGGGAGAGGAAGACGTCGTGGCGGGCGTCGACGACGGGCACGACCGTGGTCTCGGAGCCCAGGCACCCCGACCAGCGGGCGATCTGGCGCACGTCGAGCACGGTGTCGGCGCGGTCGCTGCGCTCGGAGTAGCGCGAGGAGTAGTAGGTCTTGTCGGAGCGCAGCACCAGCGAGGGCACGCCCACGTCGAGCCCGCGGTGGAGCCGCGCGTGGCCGCGGCGCACGGCGTTGAGCCAGCCCACGGTGACGGGGAAGCCCTCGAGCGGCTTCATGACGGTGTCGAACTCCCACTCCCCGGTCCCGCTGACGTGGAGCGTCTCGCCGTAGGTGCCCTCGGGCAGGTCGAGGGCGCGCAGCGGGCGCACCTTCGACAGCGCCCGCACCGCCCAGGTGACCGGGCCGCGCATGACCGGCTTGCCCTGGAGGTCGAGCCAGGGGCTGTTGAGCACCAGCCCGGCGATCGGCGCGAGCCGGCCCGCGCGGCGGCGGCGGTCGAGCCACAGCGGGGCGATGAGGCCGCCGGTGGAGTGCGCGACCACGGTGACCGGCACGCCCGGGTGCGCCGCGGCCACCAGCTCCAGGGAGCGGTCGAGCTCGGCGTCGTACTGCGCCAGGTCGGAGACGAAGTGGGCCGTCTGCCCCTCACGGCGCGCGCGACCGCACTTGCGCAGGTCGAGGCCGTAGAAGGCCTGGCCGCGCTCGGCGAAGAAGTCGGCCAGCTCGGTCTGGAAGAAGTAGTCGGAGAAGCCGTGGACGTAGAGTGTCGCGCCGCGCACGGACTCGCCGTCGCGCACGCCGCGCCGCACGAGCACCGCCGCGACCTCGCCCTCGCCGTCGGGGTCCTCCCCGAGGTCCATCACGTGCTGCTCGTAGCCCTCGCCGAGCAGGTCGGGGGTCCAGGTGACCCCGGTGGCGGTGGCGTCGGCGCTGTCGGTGCTCATGGCTCCGATGATGGCAGGGCCGGCCCGTGCCGCGGGAGGCTTCCCCCTCTCCGGACACCGCGCGGGGCCCTGCGGCCCTGCGGGCGGGGGTACGCCGGCAGCGCCGGCTCAGCCGCGGGCCGGCAGGCGCGGGTCGATCACGGTGATGCCGGCCGGTGATGCGGTGGCGACGCCGGGCAGCAGCCTCGCGCCCTCGTCGAGGTCGACGACCCGATCGAGCAGGTCCTGGGGGCGCAGCGCGCCGCGCTCGACCTCGGCGAGCAGGGCGGGGTAGTCGGCCGCGGCCATGCCGTGGCTGCCGAGCACGTCGATCTCCCAGGCCACCACCCGGTCCATCGGCACCGGCGGGTGGCCGTCGACGGCGGGCAGGAGGCCGACCTGCACGTGGCGCCCGCGGCGCCGCAGGCTGTGGATCGCGTCGGCGCAGGTGGCCGCGCTGCCCACGGCGTCGAGGGCCACGTGGCTGCCGCCGCCGGTGAGGTCGTGCACCTCCTCGGCGACCCGGCTCGGCCCGGGGCCGACGTCGTGACCCGGCGGCCGCCCGGCGGGCGTGGCGGGCGTGGCGGCCGGGTCGGCCGGATCGGCGGCGAGCACGGTGTGCTCGGCGCCGAGGCGGCGGGCCAGGTCGAGGGCGGCGGGGGAGCGGTCGACGGCCACGACCCGCGCCCCCCGGGCCACCGCGATCATCACCGCGCTGAGGCCGACCCCGCCGGCGCCCACGACGGTGACCCACTCACCGGGGCGGAGGTCGGCGCGGGCGCTCAGGGCGCGGTAGGAGGTGGCGAAGCGACAGCCCAGGCTGGCCGCCGCGGCGTCGCCGACCGCGTCGGGCACGGCCACGAGGTTGGTGTCGGCGGCCCGGAGCGCGACCAGCTCCGCGAAGGAGCCGTCGTGGGTGAAGCCCGGCTGGGTCTGGTCGGGGCAGACCTGCGCCTGACCGCTCGTGCACCACGCGCAGCGCCCGCAGCCGCAGACGAAGGGCGTGGTCACGCGGGCGCCCACGCGCCAGCGGCGTACGTCGGGGGCCACGGCCACCACCGTGCCCGCCAGCTCGTGGCCCGGCACGAGCGGCAGGGTGACGCCGTCGTCGTGGCCGGCCCACGCGTGCCAGTCGCTGCGGCACAGCCCGGTGGCGTGCACGCGCACCACCACCCCGCCCGGGGGTGGCTCGGGGTCGGCGACCTCCCGCACGACCGGTGCCTGCCCGTACTGCTCGACGACGACTGCTCGCACCGGTGCTCCCCTGGGTGTCGCGACGGTCCGCGGCGCCGTGGTCGGCGCCGCGCGCGGATGGTACCGAGGCGGCGGCGCGCCGGATCAGGCGCTCCTCAGGTGGCTGCGCCATGATCGGTCCACGCCCACGGGCCGACCGCTCCGATCCCCGGACGGCCACAGACTCCGGAGGTCCTCCATGTTCGACCTGATCGACGGGTTGCCCGTCCACCCGCTCGTGGTGCACGCCGTCGTCGTGCTGCTGCCGCTCGCGGTGCTCGGCACGATCGCGATCGCCGCCCGGCCGCGCTGGCGCGTGACCTTCGGGCCGCTGGTCGTCGGCGTCGCCGCGGTCGCCACCGTGCTGGTGCCGGTGGCGACCTCGAGCGGCGAGGCACTCGAGCAGCGGGTGGGCGACCCGGGTGAGCACGCCGAGCTCGGCGAGCAGCTGCTGTGGTTCGCGATCCCGCTCCTGGTGCTCACCCTGGTCATGGTGGTGCTCGCGCGCCGCTCGGCCGCGGGCAAGCCGGCCCCGGGGCCCTCGTGGCTGACGACCGTCGTGGCGGTGCTCGCCGTCGTGGCGGCGCTGGCCACCGCGGTGCAGGTCTACCGCGTGGGCGACTCGGGCGCGGAGGCGGTCTGGGGCGACCGGGTCAGCGCCTCCGCGCTGCGCTGATCCGCGACCGGGCCCAGGACACGCCACCGCGGCCCGCATCGGGATAGGCGAGGACCAGGAGAGATCCGCAAGGTGCTCGTGCGGTCTGCACAGGCCGCTCACGACGTGGTGGCCGCCCACGACGGCGGGGAGGCCCTACGCCTCTTCGCCGACGACACCGCCCTGGCGCAATTGCGTGGGTGGGGTGGGGTTGCCGGGGTGGGTTTGCGCCGCTGGTGCGGTTGCCGGGGCGGCCTGGTTGCTGGAGTGGCGCAATTGCGTGGGTGGGGTGGGGTTGCGGGGGTGGGTTTGCGCCGCTGGTGCGGTTGCCGGGGCGGGCCGACCGCTGAAGTGGCGCAATTGCGCGGGACGGACGTACGAGACGTGCAGGACGGACGTGCGAGACGTGCGGGCGGGTCGGCCCGGCCGGTGCAGCCGGCGACGACCGCGACGTACCCGGTCAGGGCCCTCAGCCCCAGGTCGGTGCGGCCAGCCGCGAGCCCGGCGGCTCGGTGAGCACGCGCAGCGCCAGCTGGGTGGTGGCGGGCACGCCGAGGTAGCCGACCACGCGCGAGACGCGGTCGGGGTCGAGCGGCAGCAGCCCCGGGGTGCCGGGCACGTCGGGAGTCAGACCCAGGTCGACCGGGCGGCCCGACATGATCGCGAGGTTGAAGTCGAAGCGCTCCCGGGCGCCCGGTGCGGTGAGCCGCTTGAGCAGCCCGGCGCCGATGCGGCGCTGGCCGGTCTCCTCGCAGTAGGAGTCGAGCGCGGCGACGAGGTTGGCGCCGTCGCAGTGCTCGATGTCGGCCCACACCGAGCGCATCGAGCCCATCTGGGAGAGCAGCACCGGCGCGGTCTTCTCCCCGATGCCGGGCACGCCGGGCAGGTTGTCGCTGGCGTCGCCGCGCAGGGCGGCGTACTCGAGGTAGTGCTCGGCGGCGATGCCGTAGAGCGCGAAGAGCCGCGCGGGGTTGAGCAGCGGGGAGGCGTTGATGCCGCCGTTGATCAGCCGCAGCACGCGGGTGTGCTCGCTGATGTGGGCGAAGGAGTCGCGGTCGGAGGTGATGATGACGCACTCCCACCCGTGGGTCTCGGCCCACACCGCGGCCGAGGCGCTCACGTCGTCGGCCTCGAGCCCGGCCGGGGTGACGGTCTGCAGGCCCAGGGCGTCGAGGAGCGCCGCGGCCCGCTCGAGCTGGTCGACGAGGGTGGCGTCCTTGGCGGCGCGTCCGGCCTTGTACGCCGGGTACATCCGCTCCCGCACCGAGTCGCGGCGGTCGTCGAGCCCGAAGACGACCGCGTCGGGGGCGAACTGGTCGATGGCCTCGAGGATCTGGCGCAGCATGCCGTGCAGCGCCCACGCCGGGCGACCGCCCTGGTCGAGCAGCGCCGACTCCGCCCGCGCGTGGTGGTTGCGGTGCAGCAGCGACGGCGCGTCGACGGCGAGCAGCAGCTTGCGGCCCTGGGCGGGCGTCGCAGTCATGGGCGGGGCGCTCACAGGGGAGGCGTCGGTCGGTTCGGTGGTCATGGCGGTGAGGACACCGTACGCATCCCACCGGCCCCGGGGCCGCGAGGGCCGGTGGGCGGCAGACGCTGCTCAGGCCAGCTGGCCGGGCGGCTCGCTCTGCACGGGGCGTCCGGCGCCGGCGGCGGCGCACTGGCCCAGGGTGATCTCTTTGTAGCGCGCGAAGTCGGGCGAGGTGGCGGCGGCCTCGAGGTAGTCCTCGGGGGCCAGCTCGGCGTAGTACTCCACCGCCTCCAGCAGGTCGGCGGCGTCGGTGGTGGGGTCGTCGTCGACGGCCTCCCGGGCCAGGGGCACGGCCTCCTCGAAGCGGCGCACCGTCTCCTCGTAGTCGCCGAGGTTGAAGGCGTCGATGCCCAGCACCACCTGGCGGCACGCGCCCGGCACGGCGGCGTCGGGGTCGCCCGGCGCGGGCGCGGAGTCCTGCGAGGGGGCGCCCTCGTCGCTCCCGGAGGGCGTGCCGGGGTCCGACGGGGCGGGCGTCGCGCCCGTCGTCGCGCCTCCGCGGGCGGCGGCCCCGTCGCCGGCCGGGTCGTCGTCGCTGCACCCGACGAGCAGGGCGAGCAGCGTCACGGGGGCGGCGAGGGCGGCGGAGCGTCTCATGCCGAGGAGCCTAGGCCGCTGCTGCGCGGGCGTGGTCGGATCGGCGCGGGGCCGGGTGCGGGGCCGGGCGCCCGGGTGGGGCGACCGGGTGGGGCGACCGGGTGGGGCGGCGTCAGGCGCCGACGTAGGCGGCGAGGTGCTGCCCGGTCAGCGTGCTGCGGGCGGCGACCAGGTCGGCCGGGGTGCCCTCGAAGACGACGCGGCCGCCGTCGTGGCCGGCGCCGGGGCCGAGGTCGATGACCCAGTCGGCGTGGACCATGACGGCCTGGTGGTGCTCGATCACCACCACCGAGCGGCCGGAGTCGACGAGGCGGTCGAGGAGGGCGAGCAGGTGGCGCACGTCGGCGAGGTGCAGCCCGGTGGTCGGCTCGTCGAGCACGTAGACCTCGCCCTTCTCGGCCATCTGCACCGCGAGCTTGAGGCGCTGGCGCTCGCCGCCGGAGAGCGTGGTGAGGGGCTGGCCGAGGCTGAGGTAGCCCAGGCCGACGTCGCGCAGCCGCTCGAGCACGGCGTGGGCGGCGGGCACCCGCGACTCGCCCTCGGCGAAGAAGGCCAGGGCCTCCTCGACCGGCATCGCGAGCACCTGCGCGATGTCGCGCCCGCCCAGGGTGTGCTCGAGCACGGCGGCCTGGAAGCGTCGGCCCTCGCACTCCTCGCAGGGCGACTCGACGGTGGCCATCACCCCGAGCTCGGTGAAGACGGCCCCGGCGCCGTTGCAGGTGGGGCAGGCGCCCTCGGAGTTGGAGCTGAAGAGCGCGGGCTTGACGCCGTTGGCCTTCGCGAAGGCCTTGCGCACGGGCTCGAGGAGACCGGTGTAGGTGGCGGGGTTGCTGCGTCGTGAGCCCTTGATGGCGCCCTGGTCGACGACGACCACGCCCTCGCGACCGGCGATCGAGCCGTGCACCAGCGAGCTCTTGCCCGACCCGGCCACGCCGGTGACCACGCAGAGCACGCCGAGGGGCACCTCGACGTCGACGTCGCGCAGGTTGTGGGTGGCCGCGCCGCTCACCGCGAGGGTGCCGGTGGGGGTGCGCGGCGTCGCCTTGAGCGCCACCCTCTCGTCGAGGTGGCGCCCGGTGAGGGTGTCGCTGCCGCGCAGCCCCTCGACCGTGCCCTCGAAGACGATCTCCCCGCCGGCCGCGCCGGCACGCGGGCCGAGGTCGACGACGTGGTCGGCCACCGCGATGGTCTCGGGCTTGTGCTCGACGACCAGCACCGTGTTGCCCTTGTCGCGCAGCTCGAGCAGCAGGTCGTTCATCCGCTCGATGTCGTGGGGGTGCAGCCCGATGGTGGGCTCGTCGAAGACGTAGGTGACGTCGGTCAGCGAGGAGCCGAGGTGACGGATCATCTTGGTGCGCTGGGCCTCCCCGCCCGAGAGCGTGCCCGCGGGGCGGTCGAGGGAGAGGTAGCCCAGCCCGATCGCGGTGAAGGAGTCGAGCAGGTGCTGCAGGCCCACGAGCAGCGGCGCGACCTCCGGGGCGTCGAGGGCGCGCACCCAGTCGGCGAGGTCGCTGATCTGCAGCGCGCACAGCTCGGCGATGTTGCGGCCCTCGATGCGCGAGGCGAGCACCTCGGTGGTCAGCCGCGTGCCCTCGCAGGCCGGGCAGGTCTGGAAGGTGACCGCCCGGTCGACGAAGCGACGCACGTGGGGCTGCATCGCCTCGGGGTCCTTGGAGAGCATCGACTTCTGGATCTTCGGGATGATCCCCTCGAAGGTCAGGTTGACGCCCTCGACCTTGATCTTGGTCGGCTCCGCGTGGAGCATCGTGTCGAGCTGCTTCGCGGTGAAGGTCGAGATCGGGGCGTCCATCGGCAGCCCCATCCCGGCGAAGAGGCGGCCGTACCACCCGTCCATGGAGTAGCCGGGCACGTTCAGCGCCCCGTCGGCCAGCGACAGCGTGTCGTCGTAGAGCGCCGTCAGGTCGATGTCCTTGACGCTGCCCGTGCCCTCGCAGCGCGGGCACATGCCGCCGAGGTAGACCGCGCCCTTCACGACGCTCTTCTCGGTGCGCCCCGCCCGCTCGGTCGACATCACGCCGCTGGCCCGTCGGGTGGGCACGTTGAAGGAGAACGCCGTCGGCGGTCCGACGTACGGCGAGCCGAGCCGGCTGAACAGGATGCGCAGCATCGCGTGGGCGTCGGTGGCGGTGCCGACGGTCGAGCGGGGGTTGGCGCCCATGCGCTCCTGGTCGACGATGATCGCCGTGGTGAGGCCCTCCAGCCGGTCGACCTCGGGGCGTGCCAGCGAGGGCATGAAGCCCTGCACGAAGGCGCTGTAGGTCTCGTTGATCATCCGCTGCGACTCCGCGGCGATGGTGGCGAAGACCAGCGAGCTCTTGCCCGACCCCGAGACGCCGGTGAAGACCGTGAGCCGACGCTTGGGCAGCTCGACGCTCACGTCCTTGAGGTTGTTCTCCCGGGCGCCCTGCACCCGGATCAGGTCGTGGCCGTCGGCGGGGTGCCCCGCAGGAGGTGCCGTGGTCTCGGTCATGGTCTCTCCTCGCGGTGTGGGTGCCACAGGGTAGTGAGGGGCTCCGACAGTGCTCAGCGACCGGGAGCGGGGCTCGCCGCCGTGCGGTCGGCGCCGGCGCCACCCACCGCGGGGCCGCCGGCGGGGTGCTCGGCGGAGTCGTGCGTCGAGCCGCCCGCGGCGCCACCCTCCGATGCTCCCGGGACGGGCGCCGACGCGCTCGCGGCGAGCGGCACGGTGAAGCGGAAGCTGGCCCCGTGGCCGGGCTCGCTGTCGACCCAGATCCGCCCGCCCTGGTGCTCGACGAGGGAGCGGCTGATGGCCAGGCCCAGGCCTGAGCCGTCGCGCTGCCTGACGTCGCTCTCGTCGAGCTGGCGGAACCGCTCGAAGACCGTCTCCTGCGCCTCGCGGGGGATGCCGGGGCCGGTGTCGGTCACGCTCACCTCGGCGGCCCGGTCGCGCACGACCGCCTCGACGCGCACGAGCCCGCCGCGGGGGGTGAACTTGACGGCGTTGCCGACCAGGTTGGTCAGCACCTGGGTGAACCGGTCGGCGTCGACCCTGACCCGCGCCTCGACCGGGCCGGCCTCGAGGGCGATGCCGGCGGCGTCGGCGACGGGCTCGAGCGCGGCGAGCACCCCGGCAACGAGGGGAGCGGCGTCGTGGTCGGCGAGGTCGAGCGGCAGGCGTCCCGACTCCAGCCGGTCGACGACCAGGATGTCGTTGATCAGCCGGGCGAGCCGGTCGGTGCCGCGCAGGGCGACGTCGACGACCCGCTCGGCGGCGGGCGACAGCTCGCCGACGTCACCGTCGTGCAGCAGGTGGAGCGCGCCGTGGATCGAGGTCAGCGGGGTCCGCAGCTCGTGGCTGACCACCGAGATGAACTCCGACTTCAGCCGGTCGGCGGCGCGGCGCTCGGTGGCGTCGCGGAAGACGACCACGGCCCCCCTGCCCCGTCCGCCGGGCCCGGGTCGGGCGCCGTCGGCGGTGATCTCGACCGGCAGCACGCTCCCGTCGGAGCGGCGGAAGCCGTGCTCGGCGTCGCGCACGGCCCGGCCGCCCAGCGCGGCGTCGAGGGCGCAGAGCGGCTCGTCGACGACCGGTCCGGGGGCCGCCGTCGCCGCGGCCACCGGGTGCTCGGCCGCGGCGTGCACGCCGTGCAGGCGCGGGCACGCGGGTGCGCCCACCAGCGCCGCCGGCGTCGACCCGAGCATCCGGGCGCCGGCGTCGTTGACGAAGTCGATGCGGCCGTCGGCGTCGAGGCCGAGGATCCCCTCGCCGACGGACTCCAGCAGGTGCACGTGGCGCGCGGTCAGCGCGAGGTTCTCCTCGGTGCGCTCGGCCACGCGCTGCTCGAGCCCGACGCGCAGGCGGTGGTTCTCCCACCCCAGCCAGACCTGGCGCACGCCGGCGAGGGCGACCACGAGGAGCACCAGCCGTGCGCTGGCCCCCTCCGACCCGCCGACGGCCAGGGTCGTGGCCAGCGCGGCCAGCACCGCGAGGTCGGGGGCGGCGGCGCTGAGGAGGCGGGCCCGGGCCGAGGGCGTGCCCGGCTGCTCGGGGGGTGGGGCGAGGGCGGCCAGGCCCAGCACCAGGGGGGCGGCGATGTAGGGCACGTCGGTCAGGAGCATCGACTCGTAGGACCCGTCGAGGGTCACCAGCGCGAAGGCGGAGTCGGCCACGGCGTAGCAGATGAAGCCCAGCCCCAGCAGGGCCAGGTCGGCGCGGGGGCGGGCCGCGCCGCCGCGCAGCAGCAGCAGGCTCGCGACGCACACCAGCAGGACGTCGAGGACGGGGTAGCCGGCGTTCACCGCCGCGCCGAGGCCGCTGCCGAGGGAGGAGAAGACGTCGCGCAGCAGCACCATGAAGGCGACCAGGACGACCGCGCAGCACACCACGGCGGAGTCCAGGAGCACCCGCGCCCGGCTCACCGCGACCCCGCGACCGACGGGGAAGAGCAGCAGCCCGGCGAGCGCCGGGGGCGCTGCGAGCAGGTAGAAGAGGTCGGCGACCGAGGGGTAGGGCACCGGGGTGGAGGCGATGTCGTAGGCCGTCCAGACGCCGTCGGCCACGGCGTAGGCGACCAGCGCCACCAGCACCAGCCCCCAGGCGCGTCGCGCCGGGCCGGGCCGGCTGCGCCGCACCCGCAGCGCGACGGCGGCCACGGCGACGAGGTCGGCGAGCATCGTCGCGGCGTCGGCGGCGATCCAGGCGCGGTCGGGGCCGCTCCACGGCCCGAGCATGAGGGCCGTGGCCACCACCAGCACCGTGCCGGCCGCCGCTGCCGCCCACCGGAAGAGCCGCCATCCCTCGTCGTCTGCGCGCACCCGTGCCTGCCCTCCCGCCCGCCGTGCGCCGGGCCCTGTCCGACCCGACTCCTCCGGGGCGATCGTCCCACGTCGTGCGCCCGGTCGGGACCGACTCCGCGACACCCGCCGCCCGGGCCGTGCACCGGCGCGGGGCCCCGGGCCGCGCGGCGGCGGGACGACGGCGCGACGACGGCGCTCAGGTCACGCGGACGTCGACGACGCCCGACACGGTGCGGGCGACGGCGTCGGCCAGCGAGCCCTCGGCCGTGGTGGTGGTGCCGTCGATCGCGACGCGTCCGTCGACCACGCTGACGCGCCACGAGCCCCCACCGACCGAGTCCAGGATGCGGCGTACCTCGGCGGCGATGGAGCGGTCGGGCCGCGCCAGGGCCCGCACCACGTCGCTGCGCGTGAGGATCCCCACGACCCGGTGGTCGACGTCGACCACGGGCAGGCTCCGGGTGTCGGTGGCCGCCATCAGCGCGACGGCCGTGGCGACGTCGTCGCCGGGCCGCACGGTGGCCGGGCGGGTGACGGCGACCTCCTCGACCAGCAGCGGGGGAGCGAGGTGCGGCTGCGGTCGCCGCAGGTGGGCCCGCGGGTCGGGCGCGGCGGCGGCGCGCAGGAGCTCGGCCTCGCCGAGGGTGCCGAGGAGCACCCCGGAGTCGTCGACCACCGGGAGCGTGGTGACCGCGGCCCCGGCGAGCAGGGTCTCGGCCTCCTTGAGGGTCGCGTGCGGCCCCACGGTGAGCGGGTCCGGCGTCATCGCCTCACGCACGAGCACGGCACTGCCCCCGACCTGGCGGTCGCCGGTCGAGCGGGGTCGCCGCGCCGCGTGAGCGGGCGGTGCGGGCGGTGCGGGCGGTGCGGACGGTGCCGATCGGGGTGCGGGTCCATGGCTGTGCCTCCGCGACCACCCTGCTGCCGGGAGGGCCGCGGGCGGCAGGAGCGGGGGTCCCGACCTCGCGGGACCTCCGCGCACCCACGCGTGACCTTCGCCCCTGACCGCCCCGGCGCGGGCGCGCGGACGGTGGGGAGGAGGGTCCCGCCCCGGGACCGCAGGAGGACCGCCATGACCACCCACTCGTATCCCGTCAGGGTCGACGCCACCCTCGACGAGCCCGCCCTCGGACGCTGGCTCTGGCTCGTGAAGTGGCTGCTGGTGCTGCCCCACGTGCTGGTGCTGAGCGTGCTGTGGGTCGGCTTCGTCGTGCTGAGCCTGGTGGCGCTCGTCGCCATCGTCGTCACGGGCCGCTACCCGCGGGCGATCTTCGACGTCAACGTCGGGGTGCTGCGCTGGAGCTGGCGGGTGGCGTTCTACACCTCCGGGGGGTTCGCCACCGACCGCTACCCGCCCTTCACCCTGCAGGACCGCCCGGACTATCCCGCCCACCTCGCGGTCGACTACCCCGAGCACCTCTCCCGGGGCCTCGCGCTGGTCAAGTGGTGGCTGCTGGCGCTGCCGCACTACCTCGTGCTGGGCTTCCTGGTGGGCGGCACCGTCGCGGTCTCCGGCGACGCGGGCTGGGGCGGCGGGCTGGTCTCGTTGCTCGCGGTCGTGGGCGCGGTCGTGCTGCTGGTGACCGGTCGCTACCCGCGGCCGGTCTTCGACCTGGTCGTGGGCCTGGACCGCTGGGTGCTGAGGGTCGCGGCGTACGCCGCCCTCATGACCGACGAGTACCCGCCCTTCCGCCTGGACCAGGGCGGCGTGGACCCCGCCACCCTCGACCTGCGCGGAGAGCGCCCGGTCGGCTGACGCCCTGGTGCCACGCCCACCCCGTGGACCTCGTGGACCTCGTGGACCTCGTCCGCGAGGTCCGCCGGGGCCAGGGGGGCCAGGGGGGCCAGGGGGCCAGGGGGCCGTCGGTCGCGGTGCGCTCAGGCCCGCGGGGCCCTGCCCCGCGCGACCTGGGCCGCGCCGAGCTCGGCGCCCCACTCCTCGGCGCGGTCGACCTCGCCCGCGACGAGCGGGCGCTGCAGGTCCTCGACGTAGAACGACCGCGGGGCGTCCTCGACGAGGTAGTGGTGGCGGCGCAGGATCCGCGCGGCCTTCACCGCGGCCGAGCCGGGCAGGTGCCGCACCTTGGTGACACGGGTGTCGAACGTCGCGGCGTGGTGCGCCCCGGGCGGGGGCTCGGGCACCTCGGCCAGCCACTCGCGCATGCCGCGCTCCTCGTGGTCGAGGGGCGCCCCCTGCTCGATCGCCTGCGCGCGCGAGGAGGCGCGGCTCAGCGAGAAGGCGTGGGTCGGGGCGCCGACCACCAGCACGTCGTAGTCGGGCACCGTGGGGCCCACCGCGCCGGCCTCGGCCACGTCGACCACGTCGGTGCTGACACCGGCACGCTCGAGGCCGCGGGCGACGGCGTCGGCGACGAGGCGGGTGTTGCCGAACATCGATTCGTGGGCCACGAGGGCCCGGGCACCGGGCCCCCGGTCGCGGGCCTGGTCGGGTGCGGGGTCGGGCCGGTCCATCGGGTGCTCCTCGTGGGTGGGGGCTGCTGCCCCCAGGCTCGTACGTCGACCCCGCCGACGCACCGGCCGGGCGCCCCGGGTCGGCGGGCCGAAGGTCCCTGCGCGCCCGCCGACCCGCCGGCCCGCTCGCGGGAGTGCTCGCCGCTCGGGACGGAGGTCCGCCGGGGCGGGACGTACGTCCCTGTCGGCCCCGGCCGCCGTCGCGCAGGCTCGAGGGGCGTCGTCCCCGGCCGTCGGGGGCCCGGGCGCACGACCGAGGTGGGGAGTGCGGTGGCAGCCAGCAGGCGCGCGGAGCGGGGCAGCGGGGCCGGCTCGGACGTGGGCGTGGTCGCGGCCCTGGGCCGGTGGCCCGGTGACGAGGCGGTGCTGCGCCGGGCGGTCGAGGGGGCCGTGCGGCGCGCGACCTGCGTGACGGTCCTCCACGTGGACGACCGTCGTGCCTCGGGCGGACGGGTCGGCCCCTCCCGGCCGGTGCTGCCGCGCACCCACGAGGAGCACGCGCTGCTGGTGGCGGCCGAGCGCGCTGCGCGCGAGTGGCAGCCGGGGCTCGTGGTCCGCACCGTGCTCTACGCGGGCTCGGTGCTCGAGGGGATCCTCCAGACCTCGCGACGCGCCGACCTGGTGGTGGTGGGCACGGGCGGCGCGCCGGCCGATCCCGTGCGACGCGGGCCCGCCCCGGTGACCTCGGACCCGACGGGCACGACGCAGGAGACGGACCCGACGCAGGAGACGGACCCGACGGAGGGCCGCGAGTCGGTCACGGCCGCGGTGGTGGCGCGGGCCGCAGCCCCGGTCGACGTCGTGCCGACCGGGACCGCGCCGCGCTGAGCCGACCCGGGTCGCGCTGAGCCGGGCTCAGCCGAGCTGGCCCGAGCCGAGCCGGGCCGAGCCGAGCCGGGCCGACCCGAGCCGGGCCGACCCGAGCCGGGCCGACCCGAGCCGGG
>NZ_CAKASO010000044.1:0-35598 GCF_916862475.1 Nocardioides sp. Leaf374 | reverse complement strand
GGGGGGTGCGGTCGCCGCCGGCCTGCTGCTGTGGCCCGACGACGCGCCGCGCGACACGGCGTCCGACCCGGCGACCGGTCCCGCCGCAGCCGGGGGCCTGCCGCTCCCCGAGGACCCCGCCCCGGCCCGCGAGGACCCCGCCGCGCGCGGTGACGTCGACGGCGACGGCCTCGGCGACCTGCTGCTGCTCGACCTCGACGGCGGGCAGCTGCAGCGCTCCGACGGTGCGGCCGTCGACGACGCGGAGCGGGTCGCGGAGGTCAACCCCCGCACGGTGCTGGGCGACGTCGACGGCGACGGCGTCCTCGACCGGGTCACCGTCGACGGCGACGGCTCGAGCCTGCGCGTCGCGGTGGCGTCCGGCCCGCTCGACGCGGGTGATCCCGCGCCGCGCCGCAGCTCACTGATGGTCGTGCCGCCCGCCGAGGAGGTCGGCACGTTCGACTACGGCACCGGCACCGCCGCGCTCGGGGACTTCGACGGCGACGGGCGCGACGACCTCGCCGTCGGCACCGCCCTCGACGACACCGCCACCGTCACGGTGATGCTCAGCACCGCCGAGGAGGACTGGCAGCGCGAGGCGACCTGGGCCGAGGTCGAGCGGTCACCGGGCGCGAGCACGACCTGGACCGTCGGCGACCTCGACGGCGACGGTCGCGACGACCTCGTGGAGGTCGACACCCTCGGCCGCACCACCGTGCTGCGCGGCCTCCTGTCGCGCGGCGACTCCTTCGAGCAGGTCGGCGAGACGCTGGTGCTCGACGAGCCCGGCTACGGCACCGGCGTCTTCCGGCAGGCCGACCTCGACGGCGACGGCACCGACACCCTCGTGCACGTCGGCACCGACCTCGCGGTGAGCGCGTGGTCGTGGGAGGACGGGCTCGGCGGGGCGAGCGCGCTCGCACCGGCCGACGACGACGCCGACTACTCCCCGCACGCCGTGGTCTCCGACGTCGACGGCGACGGCGCCGACGAGTTGGTGGCCCTCGTCGGCGTCGAGCGCCCGCGCGCCGTCGTGCTCGACGGGTCCCCCAGCGAGTCCTCCAGCGGGTCCTCCGACGAGTCGTCCCTCACCGCCACGCGGTGGCCCCTGGTCGACCCCGGCGTCGTCCTGGCCGTGGCGGACCGCGTCACCGAGACCGAGCGGCAGTACTGAGCCGCACCGGGCACCGGGCACCGGCACCGGCACGGGACGGTCGCACCGGGCCCGCCCGGGACCGGTCAGACCAGCGGGTGCACCACGACGGTCGCCTCGCGCGAGGGACCGACGCCGACGACCGAGATGCGCGCGCCCGACATCTTCTCCACCGCGCGCACGTAAGCCTGGGCGTTGGCGGGCAGGTCCTCGAAGGTGCGGCAGGCGCTGAGGTCCTCCCACCAGCCGGGGAGGTACTCGTAGATCGGCACGGCGTGGTGGAAGTCGGTCTGGTTGACCGGCATCTCGTCGTGGCGGACCCCGCCGACGTCGTAGGCCACGCAGACCGGCACCTGCTCCAGACCGGTCAGCACGTCGAGCTTGGTGAGCACGAAGTCGGTGACGCCGTTGACGCGGGCGGCGTAGCGGGCGATGACCGCGTCGTACCAGCCGCAGCGCCGCGGGCGACCGGTCGTGGTGCCGTACTCGGCGCCGACCTTGCGCAGGTGCTCGCCGGCGTCGTCGAAGAGCTCGGTCGGGAAGGGGCCCTCGCCGACGCGCGTGGTGTAGGCCTTCACGATGCCGATCACCTGGTCCATCCGCATCGGCGGGATGCCCGAGCCGGTGCAGGCGCCGCCGGCGGTCGCCGACGACGACGTGACGAAGGGGTAGGTGCCGTGGTCGACGTCGAGCAGGGTGGCCTGGCCGGCCTCGAGCAGCACGGTCTCGCCGCGGTCGAGGGCCTGGTTGAGCAGCAGGCCGGTGTCGCGGACCATCGGGCGCAGCCGGTCGGCGTACTGCAGCAGCTCCTCGAGGGTCTCGTCGACCGAGGGGGCGCGACGGTTGTAGATCTTCGTCAGCACCTGGCCCTTGAGCTCCAGGGCGCCCTCGATCTTCTGGCGCAGGATCTTCTCGTCGAAGATGTCCTGCACCCGGATGCCGATGCGGTTCATCTTGTCGGCGTAGGTCGGGCCGATGCCGCGCCCGGTCGTGCCGAGGCGACGCGAGCCGAGGAAGCGCTCGGTGACCTTGTCGACGGTGCGGTTGTAGTCGGCGATGACGTGCGCGCTGGCGCTGACCACCAGGCCGCTGGTGTCGACGCCGCGGGCCTCGAGGCCCTCGATCTCCTCGAAGAGCACCTTGAGGTCGACGACGACGCCGTTGCCGATCACCGGCGTGCAGCCGGGGGTCAGGATGCCGCTGGGCAGCAGGTGGAGGGCGTACTTCTCCTCGCTGCCGTCGGGCTGGCCGATGACGACGGTGTGGCCGGCGTTGTTGCCGCCGTTGAACTTCACGACGTAGTCGACGCTGGAGCCGAGCAGGTCGGTGGCCTTGCCCTTCCCCTCGTCACCCCACTGGGCACCGATGATGGCGATCGCGGGCATCTGCTCGCTCACTTCCGCTTCTAGGCGTGCTGGACTCCTCCGACCCGGCGCACCTGACGCGCTCGGAGCGGAAACGCGAGAGCCCCGGGCACAAGTGCACCGGAGCTCTTGCGGCCACACGCTACCGCAGGTCGGCGCCCGACCGCCCGCTCCACTACTGTCGACGTGTGGAGCCCCTTCTCGTCATCACCAACAGCGGCGCCGGCACGTCGGACGAGGAGACCCTGGAGCGGGCCCTCGACATCCTGCGCGCCGAGACCTCCGTCGAGGTGGCCGCCACCGCCGACCCCGGTGAGCTCAACGGCGTCCTGCACCGCGCCGGGTCGCGTCGCATCGTCGTGGCCGGCGGCGACGGCAGCATGCACGCCGTCGTGGCCGCGCTCCACCGCCGTCACGAGCTGGCCGACGCCGTGCTCGGCCTGCTGCCGCTGGGCACCGGCAACGACTTCGCCCGCGGCAACGACATCCCCCTCGACATCGAGGAGGCCGCCCGCGTCCTGCTCACCGGCGAGGTGCGCCGCGTCGACCTCATCGTCGACGAGGTCGGCGAGATCGTCGTCAACAACGTCCACGCCGGCGCCGGCGCGCAGGCCAGCCGCCGCGCCACGCGGTGGAAGGACCGGCTCGGCTCGATCGGCGTCGGCAAGGTCAACCTGGGCAAGCTCGGCTACCCGATCGGTGCGGCGCTCGCGGCGTACAAGCCGCCCTTCGTGCGACTGCGCGTCGAGGTCGACGGCGAGTGCGTGGTCGACCTCGACCAGCCCGTGCTCATGGTGGCCGTCGGCAACGGCTCCGACGTCGGCGGCGGCACCTCGCTCAACCCCGAGGCCGAGACCACCGACGGGCGCCTCGACGTGATGGTCTCGCGCTCGATCGGCCCCCTGGCGCGCTTCGGGTACGCCGCGGGCCTGCTGCTCGGGCGCCACGAGGAGCGCGACGACGTGATCTCGCTGACCGGGCGCACCGTCTCCATCGCCGGGGAGCCCTTCTACTGCTCCGCCGACGGCGAGATCTACGGCCCCGAGCGCCAGCGCACCTGGCACCTCGAGCCCGGCGCCTACTCGATGGTGCTGCCGCACCGCTGAGGCACCGTCAGAGCCAGCCGCGCCGGGCCGCCTCGACCCCGGCCTGGAAGCGCGACTCGGCGCCCAGCTCGATCATGAGGTCGGCGACCCGGCGACGCACGGTGCGCAGGCTGACCCCGAGCCGGCGGGCGATCTGCTCGTCCTGGGAGCCGCTGGCCAGCTGCTGCACCAGGAAGCGCTGCATGTCGCTGCGCGGCTCGGCCTCCCCGGTCAGCGCGCTCACCGGCGCCGCGCGGTCCCACAGCGCCTCGAACCAGTAGGTCAGCGCCTTCACCAGGCCCGGCTGGCGGATCAGGGAGCGCGGCTCGTCGACCTGGCCCAGCGGCTCGGGGAGCACGGCGTGGGTCGTGCCGATGATGAACATGCGGGTCGGGACCGTCGGCAGCACCCGGATCACCTCGCCCTTCTCGACGCGGTGATTGAGCGTGGCGCGGGCCTCGGTCAGCGCGCGCACGGGATAGATCGCCCGCGAGCTGCGACCCCCGCTCACCAGGCCTCCGATGAAGTCGCCCATCGCGTCCTCCGAGGGGTGGCGCCACTGGTCGGGGCGCAGCCAGAGCAGGTCGCCGCGGCTCTGCACCATGAGCGCGGTGAGCAGCGGGATCGGGTTGCCGCCGCTGCTGATCTCGCCGTCGAGCGGCTGCACGTCGTGCACCTCGCCCTCGGCGGGCCGGGCCCCGCTGCCGGTGAGGAACGGCAGGGCCGCCGCGACGCTCTCCAGCTCGGCCTGCACGACCGCCGCGCTCGCCGCCTGCGCGGCGAGGATGCGGGCGACCACCTCGGGGGCGCTGGCCACGAAGACCCGCGACTCCTCCACCCGCACCACGCCGGCGTCGCACAGCGGCTCGAGGGCGCTCATCAGCTCCTCGGGCGTCTGGAGCAGCGCGGCCGCGACCGAGACGAGCTCGCGCCCGGAGTGGCCCAGCAACTGCTGGTGGAGGCGGTCCACGTGCTTGGGGAAGCCGAGGGCGGCCATCAGCGTGGCGGGGGTCCGGGTGGGCATCCGTGGCATGTTAGTGCCGCTCGTCCCCCACCGCCATGGTTCCTCGTGGCCGGGGCGGGCCAGTGGCGCGGCTCCGGTAGCGTTGGGGCGTCCCACCGCGGGCCCGCGAGACGTCCCGACCGGTCCCACCACGCCGTCCGACGCGCCCCTGCGGGCCGTCACGGACGAGAGCAGGAGCAGCACCCCGATGGCACGAGGCACAGCACGAGACGGGGCCCCCCAGGCTCCCGTCGACTGGGTCACCCGCGCGGCCGACGACGCCGTGCGCCACGCCGAGCAGGGCGGCTGGACCCCGGAGTCGGGGCGGCCGATCACCTGCGCCTCGGGGGCGAGCCCGTCGGGGCCGGTGCACCTGGGCAACCTGCGCGAGTTCCTCACCGTGCACTTCGTCGCCGACGAGCTCGCACGCCGCGGGCTGCCCGTGCGCCACCTGCACAGCTGGGACGACTACGACCGCTTCCGCAAGGTCCCCGCCGGGGTGGACCCGTCGTGGGCCGACCACATCGGGCGCCCGCTCTCGGGCGTGCCCGACCCGTGGGAGTGCCACGACTCGTGGGCCGATCACTTCAAGGAGCCGCTCGTGGCCTCGCTGCGCGCCCTCGGCGTGGAGATGGAGGAGGTCTCCCAGACCGAGCGCTACCGCGCGGGGGCCTACCGCGAGCAGATCCTGCACGCCGTGGCCCAGCGCGACCGCATCGAGACCGTGATGGCGCGCTACCGCACCAAGGCCGCCCCGCTCAGCGAGGCCGCCGAGTCGGCCGAGGAGGCCGCGGCGCTGGCCGACTCGGTCGCCAACGACGGCGACGACGGCAACCCCTCGGGCCTCGGGGCCACCAACGACCTCGCGCGCTTCCCCTACAAGCCCTACTGCCGCGACTGCGGGCGCGACACCACGATCATCACGTCCTACGACGACGACTCCGCCGACCTGGCCTACACCTGCACCTCGTGTCCCTTCGAGGGCGTCACCAACCTGCGCACCCAGGACGAGGGCAAGCTGGTCTGGAAGGTCGACTGGCCGATGCGCTGGGCCGTCGAGGGCGTCGACTTCGAGCCCGGCGGCGTCGACCACGCCAGCCCGGGGTCGTCCTACACCGTGGGCAAGGAGCTGGTGAAGCTCTACGACGGCCGCGCCCCGTCGTTCGTCGGCTACTCCTTCGTCGGCGCCGGCGGGCAGGTGAAGATGTCCTCCTCGCGCGGTGGCGTGCCGACCGCGGCCGACGCCCTGCAGATCCTCGAGGCGCCGGTGCTGCGCTGGCTCTACGTGCGCCGCCAGCCCAAGCAGGCCTTCAACGTCGACTTCGGCCCGGAGGTCGTGCGCCTCTACGACGAGTGGGACGCGCTCGGCCGCAAGGCCGCCGACCCCGCCAAGCGCGACGCGCAGGTGCTGGCCTTCGAGCGCGCCAGCGAGACCGCGACGGCCGGCCGCCTGCCGGTGCCCGCGGTCGTGGTGCCCTTCCGCCTGCTCTCGTCGGTGGCCGACGTGACCGCGGGCAGCGCCGACCTCATCAGCCGCATCGTGCGCGAGGTCGGCCACGACCACGACTCCGTCGAGGACCTCGAGCCGCGGCTGGGCCGCGCGATGACCTGGACCGGCGAGTACGTCCCCGAGTCGGAGCGCACCACCGTGCGCACCGAGCCCGACGCCGCCCGGCTGGCCCGGCTCGGCGACGACGAGGAGCTGTGGCTGCGCCACCTCCTCGACCGGCTGCCCGACCGTCTCGACCTCGACGAGACCACCACGCTGGTCTACGGCGTGCCGAAGCTGGGTCGGGGCCTGGGTCTCGACGACGCCCCGACCGACCAGGTCAAGGCCGACCAGAAGGCGTTCTTCAAGCTGCTCTACAACCTGCTCGTCGACGCCGACCGCGGCCCGCGCCTGCCCACGCTCTTCCTGGCCCTGGGCTCCGACACCGTCCGGCGGCTGCTCACCCCGCCGACGTAGGGAGGGGTGGGCGCCGCCCCGCGTCAGTCGCCGAGGAGCGCGGCGTAGCCGGTGGGGCTGGAGTCGCGCAGGAAGTCGCGGCAGCGCTCCCACTCGTCGGTCTCGCCGATGGCGCGGGCCGACTTGGCCAGCAGCGACAGGCAGACCAGGAAGCCGCGGTTGGGCTCGTGCTCCCACGGCACGGGCCCGTGGCCCTTCCAGCCGTTGCGACGCAGCAGGTCGAGGCTGCGGTGGTAGCCGACCCGGGAGTAGGCGTAGACGACCACGGCGTCGGCGTCGGCCGCGGCGGCCTCGGTGGCGAGCGCCGCCCACGCCGACGGCGACGCCGGGTGGTGGCGTACGACGTCGGTCGGCGACTCGCCCGCGGCGAGCGCGGTCGTGGCGGGGTCGGCGGGCAGGTGGGTGGGCGGCGGACCGGCCATCAGGTCCATGCCGGGGGTCACGGGGCTCATGGGTGCATTGTGTCCCCCGGGCGCGACGCGCGTCCCCGGCGGGGTCTGCGCCCCCCACGAGGACAGGGTCGCCGGGCACACTGTGGCCCATGGCACGCCCTCCCCTCGATCCCGACCAGATCCCCGACGACGCGAGCGGGCGCGATCTCGCCGGCTACGTCGGCGAGGACGTCGGTCGCCAGCTGGCCCTCCGGGTCGCCGCCTTCGTGGCACTGCTCTGCGCCCTCGGCGGTGCGACCACCGACGCCGACGACACAGTCCGCGCGGGCGGCCTCGTGGCCGGCGCGCTCGGCGCCCTCGCGCTCCTGGTGGCCGGGCTGGGCCGCTGGCGCCGCGCCCGGCAGTGGCTGCTGGTCGCCGTGGTGCTCCTCGTGTGCGGCGGCCTGCTGGCGGTCATGCTCGGCCAGCACCGCGCCGCGGCCTGAGCGGCCCCACCGGTCCAGACCACGCGACCACAGGATCGGCCGGAGAGCTGAGAGTGGACCTGCCCGACCTGCGCGGCTACGCCCAGCTCGTCGACGAGATCCGCTTCGACCTCAGCACGATCCACACCCAGGTGGAGACCTACTGCACCGACGCCGACTTCGGCAAGATCGTCGAGGACCTCACCGACGACTACGCCACCCTCCTCCCCCAGCTCAAGGAGCTGCTCGCGGAGAACGCCACGCTGATGGGCAGCTACGCCGTGGCGCTCGACCAGCAGGCGCTCGACTTCGGCCGCACCGACGGAGCGGTGGCCGACTCCTTCGGCGGAGGCGGTGGCATCAGCGGCGGCAGCGGCACCAACACGGCCGCCTTCGCGAAGGTCTCACCCCTCAGCTACCTGGAGAACCCCTACCCGAGCGAGAGCGAGCTGCCGGAGGTCTCCTTCGGGTTCATGCTCGACAAGCTGTGCTGGGCGCTCGAGACGTTCTGCGGGTGGGACCTCAGGGCCGAGGTCACCGACTGGATCGCCGGCGACGTCGTGGGCCTGTCGACCCAGGCCCGCTGCTGGGAGATCGTCTCCGGGCGCCTCGACAGCTGCGAGCAGAACGTCACGGCCGGCCAGATCCGGGTCTTCGAGACCTGGAGCGGACAGGCCGCCAACTCCCACGCCGCCGGCATGTACGGCTGGACGCCCGCCCTGCAGGACCAGAGCACCGGCCTGGCCACGCTCGGGGAGCACCTGAAGGAGGTGGCGGCCCAGGCGGTCAGCACGGCCCAGTTCGTGGTGGACTGCGTCCGACTCGCCGTCGACCTGATCACGAGCGCGTGGGCGCTGCAGTACATCCCCGTCTACGGCCAGGCGAAGTTCATCCAGAAGGCCTGGGACGCCTACAAGACGGCCAGCAAGGCGACGGCCTACCTGCGGATGCTGTTCTCGCTCATCCGGACGGTGAAGAGCTTCATCGAGATGCTCGTCAGCGACCTCACCGTCTCCTCGCTGCCGCCCAGGCCGTTGGCGGTGTGACGTGGACCGCGAGCGCTACGCCGCGATCACCGAGGACCTGCGCCGGGCCTCCGCCGAGCTGACCGAGGCGCTGGCCGCAGGGCGTGCCGAGCTCGACGAGCTGCGCCGTGGGCCCCTCGTCGACGCCGACGACCGGCGGGCGCTGCAGGAGGCCGCCGAGCGAGGCGCGATGGGCCGCGAGATGCAGGACTTCGCCGACGAGGTCCGTCGGGGGCGGGCCGACTGGGAGCAGATGCTGCGCGGTCAGGGCGAGCACGGCTCGCTGCGCGACGCGATGGTCCAGCGCGCCCAGGACGAGCGCGGCGAGGAGCTCGCGCAGGCCTTCGCCGACTCGCCCGCCCCCCGTGACGTCGACGATCCCCGTGGTCCCGACCGGCGGCCGCCGCGACCCGCCGCAGGACCCGACGGGTCCTGAGCCCGGCGCGGCCGGTCGCCGCGAGCGGAGCACGACGCCCCGGCCGGTCGGCCGGGGCGTCGTCGGGCGCCGAACGCGTCAGCGCAGGTCAGCGCAGGTCAGCGCAGGTCAGGAGACGGCCTTGCCGGAGGAGCGCAGGTGCTCGCAGGCCTCGACGATGCGGGCGGCCATGCCCGCCTCGGCGGCCTTGCCCCAGGCACGGGGGTCGTAGGCCTTCTTGTTGCCGACCTCGCCGTCGACCTTGAGCACGCCGTCGTAGTTGCTGAACATGTGGGCGGCGACGGGGCGGGTGAAGGCGTACTGGGTGTCGGTGTCGACGTTCATCTTCACCACGCCGTAGTCGACGGCCGCGCCGATCTCCTCGGCCGAGGAACCGGAGCCGCCGTGGAAGACCAGGTCGAAGGGCTTGGCGTCGGCGGCGAGGCCCAGCTTCTGCGCGACGGCCTCCTGCGCGGCCTTGAGGATCTCGGGGCGCAGCTTGACGTTGCCCGGCTTGTAGACGCCGTGGACGTTGCCGAAGGTCAGGGCGGTCATGTAGCGACCCTTCTCGCCGGCGCCGAGGGCCTCGATCGTGGCGAGGGCGTCCTCGGGCGTGGTGTAGAGCTGCTCGTTGATCTCGTTGGCGACGCCGTCCTCCTCGCCGCCGACGACACCGATCTCGACTTCGAGGATGATGTGGGCCGCGGCGGCCTTGGCGAGCAGCTCCTCGGCGATGACGAGGTTCTCCTCCAGCGGCACGGCGCTGCCGTCCCACATGTGCGACTGGAACAGCGGCAGCTGGCCACCCTTGACCCGCTCGGCGGAGAGGTCGAGCAGCGGGCGCACGAAGCCGTCGAGCTTGTCCTTCGGGCAGTGGTCGGTGTGCAGCGCGATGTTGACGGGGTAGGCCTTGGCGACCTCGGCGGCGTAGGCCGCGAAGGCGACCGAGCCGGTCACCATGTTCTTCACCGAGGGGCCCGAGAGGTACTCCGCACCGCCGGTCGAGACCTGGATGATGCCGTCGGACCCGGCGTCGGCGAAGCCCTTGAGCGCGGCGTTGAGCGTCTGCGACGACGACACGTTGATCGCTGGGAAGGCGAAGCCCCGCTCCTTGGCGGTGTCGAGCATCTGGGCGTAGATCTCGGGGGTGGCGATGGGCACGGCGGGTCTCCTCGGGCGGGGTCTGGCTGCGACGCCGCCCACCCTAGACCGTGCGGGTCACCCGTAGCCTCGGTCCCATGCACCGACGGAGCACCCTGCGCACCACCACCCGGGCCAGCGACCTGCCGGTCAGCGCCGAGCACGCCTGGCGCGCGGTCACCGCGGCCGGCGCCGCCGAGCGGTGGTACGTCGACGCCGCTCCCTTCGCCGTCCGCGGGGCGATCGACCGGCTCACCCTGGGCCGGGGCCGCCGCTGGCCGGTGCCCGAGCACCCGCAGCTGCGCGCGGGCGACACGGCCGGCTTCTGGCGCGTGGTCGCCGCCGGCCCGCACGGCTCGGGCGGGACCACCGGCCACCGGCTGGTGCTCGACGCCGCGGTGCGCGCACCGGGTCTGGTCACCTGGCGCACCACCGTCACCCCGCTGACGGGCCCCGACGGGTCGGTGTGCCGGGTGGAGAACGCGGTGACCTTCACCCCCGGCTCGTTCCTCGGCGGGCTCCCCGGCCGCGCCTACCTGCTGACCGACCTCCCGGCCCGCGAGCTGCTCACCGAGCTGGTGCACCACCGCGTCGTCCGCGACGTCACCGCCTGAGCGCTCCTCCTCGACCACGGGGCGCCTAGGCTGAGGCGGTGACCACCACCACCCGCGCGCCCGAGGACGACCCGGTGCGCGAGCTCTTCGCCAGCGGCTCGGTGGCCGAGCACGTCGTGCGCGGCGTGGTCGGGCTGGTGCTGGCCGTCGCCGGGCTGGGCCTCGCGGGCCAGAGCGCGTGGTGGCTGCTGCTCCTGCCGCTGGCCGTGGTGTCGTGGCGCGGGTGCCCGACCTGCTGGACGCTGGGCCTGGCGCAGACGCTGTCGCGCGGACGCGCCGAGCGCGTGTGCGACGACGCGGGCTGCCGGCCCGTGCGGTCCTCGACGCGCTAGCCGCGCCAGGCGTCCTCGGCGGCGAGGTCGGCGTGGGTGCGCACCCACGCGTGCATGGCGATCGCGGCGGCGGCCGAGGCGTTGATGGAGCGGGTGGAGCCGAACTGCGCGATCGAGAACGTGCCGTCGCAGGCCGCCCGCGCACCCTCGGAGAGGCCCGGACCCTCCTGGCCGAAGAGGAAGCAGGCCCGACGCGGCACGGCCGTCGTCTCGAGGTGCTGCGAGCCGGGCAGGTTGTCGATGCCCAGCAGTGGCACCGGACCGCCGGGCAGGCCGGCCAGGTGGGCCGCGAGGTCCTCCGCGGTCGGGTGGTGGCGCAGGTGCTGGTAGCGGTCGGTCACCATCGCGCCGCGGCGGTTCCACCGCCGCTGGCCCACGATGTGCACCTCGGCGGCCAGGAACGCGTTGGCGGTGCGCACGACCGCGCCGATGTTGACGTCGTGCTGCCAGTTCTCGATGGCGACGTGGAAGTCGTGGCGGCGGGTGTCGAGGTCGGCGACGATCGCGGCCACCGACCAGTACCGGTAGCGGTCGACGACGTTGCGCCGGTCGCCGGCGGCCAGCAGCTCGGCGTCGTAGACCTCCGACCCGGGGCCCTCGGGCCAGGGCCCCTCCCAGGGGCCGACCCCGACCTCGGCCGGTCCGTGGGGCATGGGGTCGTACGGCGCCCGCCGGTCGGCCTCGTCGGCCCGGTCGGCCCGCTCCCCCGGCTGCTGCTCCACGCGGCGCAGCCTAGGCCCCGCCGCCACCGACCCCGACGCCGCGCCTGAGAGCCCTCCTCACCCGCCGGTCCCACCGGCAGTCCGGCGAGTACGCTCGTCGGGTGACCACCGCCGTGTCGCCGCTGCTCTCGTCGATGCTCTCGTCGGCGCCGTCGCCGCTGCTGTCGGCGCAGTTCCTGGGCATCGACCTCATGGACCCCCAGTGGCTGCTCGCGGAGTTCGGGAGCGCGCTGTTCTGGCTGAGCCTGCTGATCGTCTTCGTCGAGTGCGGGCTGTTCTTCCCGTTCCTGCCCGGCGACAGCCTGCTCTTCGCCACCGGCATCTTCATCGCCACCGGGCAGCTCGACCTCTTCCCCTTCTCCCCGCCCGTGGAGCTGGCGATCGCGCTGGCCCTGCTCACCGCGGCGGCCTGGCTGGGCAACGTCGTGGGCTACGAGATCGGGCGCCGCCTCGGGCCGCCCCTGCGCGAGCACGACGGACGGATCCTCAAGAAGAAGCACCTCGACCACACCGAGATGTTCTTCCACCGCCACGGCAAGAAGGCGCTGGTCGCGGGGCGCTTCGTCGCCTTCGTGCGCACCTACGTCACGGTCGTCGCCGGCATCACGCTGATGTCTCGGGCGACGTTCTACCTGTGGAGCCTCGTCGGCGGTGTCGCGTGGGTGCTCTCGATCACCGTGCTCGGCTACGTCCTCGGCGAGCGGGTGCCGTGGCTGGAGGACAACATCGACCTGGCGATCTTCGCCATCCTGCTCTTCACCGCCGTGCCGATCGCCCTGGAGTGGTGGCGCTCGCGCCGCCACTCGCGCGCCGAGGCCGCCCACGACGCCGGGACGGGGGCCGGGCGCGGGCTCAGCCCGCGCTGACCCGGCGCCCGCGCACCTTGCGGATGACGAACCACGCCACGAGGAGCGCGACCGCCGCGATCACGGCGTACTGCAGGTAGGCCACGACCGGCTCGACCTCCTGCCACTGCTCGCCGAGCTGGAAGCCGGCGACCACGAAGACGGAGTTCCAGATCAGCGACCCGAGCGTGGTCAGCGCCAGGAACTGCCACAGCGGCATCCGCTCGACGCCGGCGGGGATGGAGATGAGGCTGCGGAAGATCGGCACCATGCGCCCGAAGAAGACGGCTTTGCGGCCGTGGCGGCCGAACCACGCCTCGGTGCGCAGGAAGTCGTTCTCGTCGACCAGCGGCAGCATCTTCCACAGCCGGAAGACGCGGTCGCGGCCGAAGACGGCACCCAGGCCGTAGAGCACCAGTGCCCCGAGCACCGAGCCGACGGTGGTCCACACGATCGCCTCGACCAGCCCGAAGTCGCCCCGGCTGGCGGTGAAGCCGGCCAGCGGCAGCACGATCTCGCTCGGCAGCGGCGGGAAGAGGTTCTCCAGCGCGATCAGCGCGCCCGCGCCGACCACCCCCAGCCTCTCCATCACGTCGACGGCCCAGCCGGCGAACCCGGTCAGGTCGGCGCCGGTGGCGTCGGAGGCCGAGAGCACGGCGGTCAGCGGGGTGAGCGGCATGCTCGCAGGGTAGAGGGCGCCCCTGAGGGTCGCCTGTGGGAGGGCCGCGGTCAGCCCGGTGTCAGCCCGGGTCAGCCCCGGGCGGCGTCGAGCTGGGCCTTGGTGAGCACGGGGCGCACCTCGAGTCCGACGTCGGCGAGCGGGTTCTCCCCCGCCGGGCTGCGGTCGATGGCGCACACGACGACCTCGACGACCGCGCCGGCCTCGCGCAGCGCCCGCGTGGCGTCGCGCACCGCGCCCCCGGTGGTGATGACGTCCTCGATGAGCGTCACCCGGCGCCCGGCGACGTCGGGGCCCTCGGCGAGCTTGCAGGTGCCGTACTCCTTGGCCTGCTTGCGCACGAAGAGCGCGCGGTGGCCGGTGAGGCCCGAGACGGTCGTCGCGATCGGCACGCCGCCGAGCTCGAGGCCGCCGAGCAGCTCGGTGTCGTCGGGCAGCAGGCCGACCATCTGCCGGGCCACGCGGGCCAGCAGCGCGGGGTCGGACTCGAAGAGGTACTTGTCGAAGTACTCCGAGGCCGTCTGGCCCGAGCGCAGCGTGAAGGTGCCGCTGAGGCGGCAGCAGGCGTCGATGTCGGCGGCGAGGGTCGCGTCGGTCTCGTGCGGGGTCTGGCTCACGGGGCCCATTCAACCGTGCCGGGGCCGCGGCTAGCGTGGCGGCCATGGCCCGCACCCGTCTCGCCCGCCGCCTCCACGGGATCGCCCCGACGATCTTCTCCGAGATGTCGGCCCTCGCCGCACGCACGGGATCGGTCAACCTCGGCCAGGGCTTCCCCGACGTCGACGGCCCGCCCGAGGTGATCGCGCGGGCGGTGGAGGCGCTGGGCGCGGGCGCCAACCAGTACGCCCCGGGCCCCGGCGTGCCGGCGCTGCGGCAGGCGGTGGCCCGCCACCAGGCGCGCCACTACGGCATCGAGCTCGACCCCGACACCGAGGTCGTCGTCACCACGGGCGCCACCGAGGGCGTCGCGGCCGCGCTGCTGGGCCTGCTCGACCCGGGCGACGAGGTGGTGCTCCTCGAGCCGTCCTACGACTCCTACGACGCCATGGTGCAGATGGCCGGCGGGGTGCGCCGGGGCGTCACCCTGCGCGCCCCCGACTTCCGCCTCGACGCCGACGCGCTGCGGGCCGCGGTCACGCCGCGCACGCGCCTGCTGCTGCTGAACTCCCCGCACAACCCCACCGGCACCGTGCTGACCCGCGCCGAGCTCCAGGTCGTCGCCGACGTGGCGCTCGCGCACGACCTCGTCGTGGTCACCGACGAGGTCTACGAGCACCTCGTCTTCGACGACCACGAGCACGTGCCGCTCGCGACGCTGCCCGGCATGGCCGAGCGGACCCTCACGCTCTCCAGCGCGGGCAAGTCGTGGTCGTTCACCGGGTGGAAGGTCGGCTGGGCCACCGGGCCGGCCGACCTGGTCGGCGCCGTGCTGGCCGCCAAGCAGTGGCTGACCTTCACCTCGGGAGCGCCGCTGCAGCCCGCCGTGGCCCACGCCCTCGACCACGAGCCCGACTTCCCGCGTCGCCTGGCCGCCGAACTCCAGCAGCGCCGCGACCTGCTGTGCGCGGGTCTGCGCGGCCTCGGGCTCGACCCGCGGGTGCCGGAGGGCACCTACTTCGCCCTCACCGACACCGCCCACCTCGGCTGGCGCGACGGCCTCGAGCTCTGCCTGGCGCTGCCCGAGCGGGCCGGGGTCGTCGCGGTGCCCCTCCAGGGCTTCTACGACGACCCCGAGGCCGGGCGGCACCTCGTGCGGTGGGCCTTCTGCAAGCCCACCGACGTGGTCACCGAGGGCCTCGCCCGGCTCGGCACCGCCGACCTGACCCGCTGACCCGGGCCGCCGCCGGCGCCGGCGCCGGCGCGGGACTCAGTACTGCGCGGGAGTGGCGCCGCGGCGGGCGAACCAGTCGTTGGCTCCGCCGGTGAAGACCATGACCACGACCGCGATCGAGGCCGCCAGCGTCACCACCGAGACCAGGGAGCCGATCGCGAGCAGGCTGACGACCGCGGTGAGGACCGAGGAGATCACCAGCAGGATCCGGCCGGCCTTGGAGCGGCGCAGCGTCATCACCGCGAACACGATGCCCAGCACCGCCCACACGGCCACGACCAGCGACACGACGAGCACCGCCGTGGCCAGCGCGTCGGGCGAGAGGTCGGCCGCGCCGGGCTGGTTGCGCAGCTCGCGCTCGAGCTCGTCGACGATCTGGTCGCGGGCGGCGGCCACGGCGACGGTCACGAAGCCGAAGACCAGCGCCACGAGCGCCGAGAGCACGAGGGCGATCACCGCGGCGATGGTGACGCGGCCGGGCCGCTTGTCAGGGTCGGTGGCCGAGCCGTAGGGGCCGGCCCCGTAGGGCTGGGTGCCGTAGGGCGTGCTGCCGTAGGCGTCGGGCTGCTGGCCGTAGCCGGGCTGGCCGTAGGGGTTCTGGCCCTGCTGGGGCTGCCCGTAGGGGTTCTGGCCCTGCTGCGGCTGGCCGTACGGGTTCTCCGGCGGCTGCGGCTGGCCGTAAGGGTTCTGACCCTGCTGCGGCTGGCCGTAGGGGTTCGGCTGCTGCTGGCCGTAGGGGTCCTGACCGGAGGGGGTGGGTCCGGAGGGCGGGTACTGGTCGCTCATGGCGGCATGCTCCCACGCCGCGCGCCCGGCCGGGCTCACCCGCGAGCGCACCCCGCCGGACCCGCCCGCAGGCTCAGGGCCGGGCGCGGCCGGCCGTGCGCCGCTCGGCGTACCACCGGCGCACCTCGGGGCGCGACAGCAGCACCACGGTGGCCACGCAGGCCGCCAGCGGCAGCGCCATCACCAGGCTGGTGACCGCGGTGACCAGGAAGAGGCCGGCGGCCAGGGCCGAGGAGACGACCAGCCCGAGGCGTCCGCCGTTGCTGCCGCGGAAGGCGAGCACGGCCACGACGGTCGCGACCACCGCCCACACCACGACGACCCCGGCCATGGCGTAGACCGCCGTGGTGAGGTCGGAGCGGCTGAGGTCGGCGTCGGCGAGGGCGGGGTTCTGCCGGTAGACCTCGTCGAAGAGCATGTCCGGCGCGGCCGCGATGACCGCGGCGGTCAGCACCATGCCGAGCGCGACCAGGCCGCTGAAGGCCCAGGTCAGCGAGCACGCCCACACCACCGCCGAGGGCCGCCGCAACGGGCGTGCCGACGCGGGGTGGCCGACGAAGGGCGCGACCCGCTGGTCGGGCCGGGCCTGCTGGTCGGGGCGCGAGGCCGCCGCCGACCCGAAGCCGGTCCACGGCGCCGGCTGGCCCTGCTCCCCGTCGACCTGCGGCCCGCTCCGGGGGGCGGGCGCCTCCGCCCCCGGACCCGGCGTCTGGCCCGAGGACCGGTCCTGCGGCGAGCCGACGGGCGGGTACGCCGGCGGCCACCCACCGGGCGCGGGCCCGTCGGATCCACCCGGCGGCGTGGTGCGACCCGCGGCCCGGTCGGCGGCCCGGTCGGCCGCCGCGCGCTCGTCGTCGCGCTGGCGCGGGGTGACCCCGTCGAACCAGTCGCGCGCGGGCTGGAGCCACAGCAGCAGCGCGGCCACCGCGACCAGGGAGGAGGTGAAGCCCCCGCTGACCAGCCCGCCGAGGAAGAGCGGCACCGCGAGCACGGCCAGCGCGAGGCGCGCCGGCTTGGAGCGCTGGAGCACCGACCAGCCGAGCACCGCCGCGGCCGCCGCGCAGGCTCCGGTGACCATGCCGGTGACGCGCAGCAGCGCGACGACGTCGGTGGTCTCCAGTCCCAGCCCGTCGCCGGGAGGCTCGCCGAGGAAGGTCTCGATCGTCTCCCGGGTCTCCAGCGACGTCAGCCGGGTGATCTGGTCGTAGACCGCCAGCACGACGACGACGGAGCCGACGATGATGAGCCAGCCGGCGATCGTCACCTGCCGGGGGCGGGTGGGGGTGGCCTCGCTCATGGCGTCATCCTCCCAGACCGCGCCCAGCGGCCCCGGGCCGGACGGGCCCGGGGCCGGGTGAGCCGACAGGGCCGCCCGGGCCGCCCGGCTCAGCCGGTGACCAGCACCAGCCCGTCGTCGCCGACCTCGACCCGCACCCGGCCACCGTCGACGACCTCGCCGCCGATGAGCAGCCGGGCCAGCGGGTCGCCGATCGCGGTCTGGATCAGCCGCCGCAGCGGCCGGGCGCCGTAGGCCGGGTCGTAGCCGGTCTCGGCCAGCCACGTGCGGGCCTCGTCGCTGACCTCGATCGCGATCCGGCGCACGGCCAGCCGCTTCTCCAGCAGCGCCAGCTGCAGGTCGACGATGTGGGTCAGCTCGTCCTTGGTGAGGGCGTCGAAGAGCACGATCTCGTCGAGCCGGTTGAGGAACTCGGGCTTGAAGGAGGCCCGCACCACCGCGAGCACCGACTCGCGTCGCTTCTCGGGGTCGAGCAGCGGGTCGACCAGGTGCTGCGAGCCCAGGTTGCTGGTGAGGATCAGCAGCGTGTTGCGGAAGTCGACGGTGCGGCCCTGGCCGTCGGTGAGCCGGCCGTCGTCGAGCACCTGGAGCAGGATGTCGAAGACCTCGGGGTGGGCCTTCTCGACCTCGTCGAGCAGCACGACGGAGTAGGGCCGGCGGCGCACCGCCTCGGTGAGCTGGCCGCCCTCGTCGTAGCCGACGTAGCCCGGAGGCGCACCGACCAGCCGCGAGACCGCGTGCTTCTCGGAGTACTCGCTCATGTCGATGCGCACGATCGCGCGCTCGTCGTCGAAGAGGAAGTCGGCCAGCGCCTTGGCGAGCTCGGTCTTGCCGGTGCCGGTGGGGCCGAGGAAGAGGAAGCTGCCGGTGGGCCGGTGGGGGTCGGCGATGCCGGCGCGGGAGCGGCGTACGGCGTCGCTGACCGCGCCGACCGCCTCGCGCTGGCCGATGAGGCGCTCGCCGATGACCGCCTCCATCTCGAGCAGCTTGGCCGTCTCGCCCTGGAGCATGCGGCCGGTGGGGATGCCGGTCCAGGCCTCCACGACGTCGGCGATCTGCTCGGCGCCGACCTCCTCGCCGACCAGGGGCTCCAGCTGCGGGCCCTCGCTGCCGTCGGCGCTGCGCTGGGCGGTGGCGGCCGCCTGGGCCAGCGACTTCTCCAGCGCGGGGATCTGGCCGTAGAGGATCTCGCTGGCCTCGTCGAGACGTCCCTCGCGCATCAGCTTGTCGGCGTGCACCCGCACCGCGTCGAGGCGCCGGCGCAGCTCGCCCTCGTCCTCCAGCGTCGCCTTCTCCTGCTCCCAGCGCGCCTCGAGGCCGCGCAGCTCCTCCTCGTGGTCGGCGAGGTCGGCGCGCAGCCGGGCCAGCCGCTCGACCGAGGCCTCGTCGCTCTCCTTGGCCAGCGCGAACTCCTCCATCTTGAGCCGCTCCACGCGCCGGCGCAGCCGGTCGATCTCCTCCGGGCTGGACTCGATCTCCATGCGCAGCCGCGAGGCGGCCTCGTCGATGAGGTCGATGGCCTTGTCGGGCAGCTGGCGCCCGGTGATGTAGCGGTCGGACAGGGTGGCCGCGGCGACCAGCGCGGCGTCGGTGATGCGCACGCCGTGGTGGGCCTCGTACTTCTCCTGGATGCCGCGCAGGATCTGGATGGTGTCCTCGACGCTGGGCTCGCCCACCAGCACCTGCTGGAAGCGGCGCTCGAGGGCGGGGTCCTTCTCGATCCGCTCGCGGTACTCGTCGAGGGTGGTGGCGCCGATCATGTGCAGCTCGCCGCGCGCCAGCATCGGCTTGAGCATGTTGCCGGCGTCCATGGCCGAGTCGCCGCCGGCGCCCGCGCCGACCACCGTGTGCAGCTCGTCGATGAACGTGATGACCTGCCCGCCGGCGTCCTTGATCTCCTCGAGCACGGCCTTGAGCCGCTCCTCGAACTCGCCGCGGTACTTCGCACCGGCCACCATCGCGGCCAGGTCGAGGCTGAGCACCCGGCGGCCCTTGAGCGAGTCGGGCACGTCGCCCGCGACCACGCGCTGGGCCAGGCCCTCGACCACGGCGGTCTTGCCCACGCCGGGCTCGCCGATGAGCACGGGGTTGTTCTTGGTGCGCCGGCTCAACACCTGCACGACGCGGCGGATCTCCGCGTCGCGCCCGATGACGGGGTCGAGCCCGCCCTCCTCGGCCAGCGCGGTGAGGTCGACGGAGTACTTCTCCAGCGCCTCGTACGTCGACTCCGCGTCCTGGCTGGTGACCCGGCGGCTGCCGCGCACCGCGCCGAGGCCCTCGCGCAGCCCGGCCTCGCTGAGGCCGGCGTCGAGGAGCACCTTCTGCGCCGGGCTCTCGGTGCCGGCCAGCGCCACCAGCAGGTGCTCGGTGGCGACGTAGTCGTCCTTCATGCCCGCGGCCAGGTCGAGCGCACCGGCCAGCACCCGGGTGAGCGCGGCGGAGGCGGCCGGCTGCTGGACCGTGGCCCCGCTCGCCTTCGGCAGCGCGGCCATCACGCCCTCGGCGGTCGAGGTCAGCGCCGCGGCGTCGACCCCGGCCTTGGTGACCAGGCTGCGGGTCACGCCGTCGCCCTGGCGCAGCAGCGCCACGAGGAGGTGGACCGGCTCGGTGACGCTGTTGCCGGCCGTGGTGGCGGAGAGCTGCGCGGCCTCGATGGCCTCGCGGCTGCGAGTGGTGAACTTGTCGGCGCCGAACTGGCTCATGTCTGTCTCCTGCGGGTCCCGGTGTCCAGGTGCGGTGTCCACCACCGGTGGACGTCACCTGCTCAACGTACAAGAAGTTGAGTCTGTTCCACTCAACTTCGGAGTCGTCGTGCCCCGGCCCGCCGGGGCGGGGTGACCGGACGGCCTACGCGGCGTCGGGGCGCCGCTCCTAGTCTCGCCGGGAGGGGCCGATGCCCGGAGGACCCGGGCCAGGAGGACACCGTGGCGCCGGTGAGGACCGTGATCGTCGAGGACACCGACGACGTGCGCTACATGCTGCGGCTGCACCGACGACTCGCCCGGGGGCGGCTCCTGGCAAGACTCGAACCAACCGCAACACGAGCCCCGACGCCGCCGAAACCAAGGACACCCCGCGCGACACCCCGGCCCGCCGCGCGGGCGAGGGTGCTGCCGGAGTGGGGGAGTCGGACCTACCGCGCTACCTCAGCCTCACCCGCAAGGAGGCCCGGATCCGTGATGACCAGGCCGAGGCGCTTGCCACCCTCAGTCGCCGCCTCATGCGCTCCCGGCGCGGCGCCGGCGCAGAACGCATCACCGACAACACCTTGATCCGGATCGGCATCGACCTCCTCCTCCAGCACGCCGACCAAATCGAGGGAGCTACCGAGGACGAACTCCGAAAGTCTGTGAGTCTGTAACTCCCAGACCACCGAAGCCCGCCGGCCCGACTCTGGTGTCACGCCGGCGAACCGAAGGGCCCGGCACTCACCATCTGGGAAAAGGTGGGGCGCCGGGCCCTTCGCGCTGCCACCCACGCCTCGAGCAACGAGGCCCAAGACCACGGCGCCGGCCCCGCCGCGCGATCGCCGCGACCTGACGGCCGCGACCCCACCCTTTAGTGGTTCTCCTCCCCGGGGCCTCGATTCTGGGCGCGGCTTCTCCGGCGGTTGCCGACGGGGATACGGAACTCTCCGGGTCGGCTCTCAATCTGACGGCGAACGAATCCGATGCGGCGGGAGCCGACGGCATCGCGCCGGATGCGACACTGACGGTTGAGATGCCCACCGATGGACTGACCCTCCCCGCCGCCGGGTCTCTTGTGTGCAACGTTACGGCCAACAACCCGCACTATTCGTCGGGTGCCCCAGGGGTCATCGCCAAGATCCGCTACACATGCACCGGCAACATCTCTGGAACCCTCGGCGTCAACGCGAACTTGTACCGCTTTGCGCCCGGCACCACGGGACCCTACGTGCCGCGAGCTTCCAATAACCAGAGCCGACCGGTCGGCCCCCTCGCAGCTGACACTGTTTATGTTTCCGCCGATTCACTGCCCGGCATCGTATGCAAGTTGTCGGATCGCTACTACGCAGCGGCGTTTCTCACGCTCAATGCGGGGCCCTCGAGCAGTACAGGCAGCGTTCGATCCAACACGGTGTCCCCCCAAAAATGCAGTTGAGCTGCAAGTAACCTGAACCTCGGCCCGCGGCCTCGTCGCGGGCCGGGGTTCTGTTATCGAGAGTTGCGATCGTGGCCCTGTAGCCAGACGAGACCGCGACCCGTTCTCGGTTGGACGCTTTCCAGCGTGTCATCATCCACAACTAGAGCGATTGCAAACACCTCATCGATAGCCGCGCGCCCGCGCGCCCAATCGAGCACCTCCACGAAGTCATACCCCGTGAGATCGTAGGTTGTTGTGCTGGCTGACTCCTGTCCATCGACAGCCGTCTGGACGTAGACGCGAAAGCGTGGACTGTCGTCCTCCCAAGCGCTATCCCGCTCGTCCACGGGGATTATTGATCTCGGCCTTTGCTCCATTGCTCCAGCGTGCCACAGGCGGTGACAATCGTCGGGCCGACTTTGCCCGGATGAAGCCGCACGCAGCGCCCGTCATGATCGGCGCCTTTCCGCCCGAGCGTCGCGTCGTGACCTTGGGACCGGGACCGCGGCCGCCGAGATGTTGCACGGGTTCCGACAGGCGCGAGTCCGCAGCAACCAGAACATCAAGAGGGCCGCCTGGCCTGAGCCGGTCGACAGTTTGGAACTGCTGCGCCAGGTTCTCGAGGAGTGCGACCGGGAGTACGGGCCGACCGCGACGACGACTGACCGCGCGTCGGTGCCCGGGCGTACCGTCCCGCCCATGCAGCTGCACGCCGCCCACCGACCAGCCGACGACGACACCGTCGAGGCCCACCACTGGACCCTCGTTCAGCGGCCGGCACCACGAGCGCCGTAGGCCACGTAGCCCTCCCAGCCGCGTCCGGGTTGGTTGCGCCACTCCACCAGCAGCCCGAGCATCCACTCCCCATCGCTCATCACCATGACGTGCTTGGAGGGGTTGTCGCTGGGTTGGGGGAAGTCCCCGCCGCGTGGTCGACGAGCCAGGTCCGGCTCGGTGCGGTGCCCCAGGTCGCGGGCCACCCTCAGCGCTCCACGCGCACGTGCAGCAGCACATGACCCTCCGGCACGCCGGCCTGGGCCTGCTCGAGCAGCTGGGCGTAGTCGTCGCCCTCCAGGGTCCCACCGGTGCGGCTCGGCTCCGGTGTCACCGGCAGGACGCGAGGCTAGGTGAAGAACCATGGCCCAGACCGTAGGACCTGTGCCTGAGCGGCCACGGCCACGACGTGGTGGGCGAGGCCGGCGACGGCCGAGCCGGCATCGAGGTCGTCGGGCGGCACCAGCCCGACCTCGTGGTCCTCGACCTGTCCATGCCCGTCATGGACGGCCTCGAGGCCCTCCCCCACCTGCGCCGCACCAGCCCGGACAGCACCATCGTGGTGCTGTCGGCCCACGGTGCCGACCAGATGGCGCAGCGCGCGCTCGACCTCGGCGCCGACGGCTACATCGAGAAGGGCACGTCGCTGCGCGTGGTGCTCGCGCGCATCGACGTCCTGCTCAGCCCTCGGGGGTGACCGCGCGGGGCGTGTCGCCGGCCTCCGACTCCGGCGGCGTGGCGTGGGCGGGGAACTCCACCGCGGCCGACTCCTCGTCGACCAGGCAGGTGCGGCAGAAGTCCTCGCCGAAGGGCGTGAGGTGGATGCTGCGCCGCACGACCTTGGCGAAGCGCACCGAGTGCACCGCCTCGAGCACGTCGGGCTGGGCCTCCAGCACCTGGTAGTCCATCGGGTCGCGCAGGGCCTCCCGGCTGAACCACACCAGCCCGAGGCGGAAGAGGTTGTTGAGGTAGGCCGGCACCTGGTCGAGGTAGCGGCACCCCGCCCGCCCGCCGATCATGGTCAGCCCCGGCGCGATGAGCTGGCTGTTGACCATGCCGATCGGCCCGCCGGTGCGCACGTCGACGCTGGGCTGCGGCCCGCCGCGCAGGAGCAGCAGCAGGATGCGCGCCTCGTCGGGGGCCACCTCGCCGAGGATCCGCCCGTAGGCCGGGTGCGAGGACTCGGTCTCCCACACGTCGCGGGAGCGCTCGAGCAGCCGGGCGCCCTGCTCGCGCAGGCTCAGGGGCGGCGGCGCCTCGTCGCGGCGCGTGGCGTGGCCGCCGTAGGAGACGACCTGGCCGGTGACCACCGGCTCGCTCTCGACGATCTCGCCGAAGGCCTCGGCCGCGTGCGCCAGCGCCTTGCCGATCGGGGTGCCCGACGACACCGAGCGGGTCAGGTCGCTGACCACGGTGGCGGCCTGCGTGGCGTCCTTGGCCAGCGCCGCGGCCTCGTCGGGGTCGCGCACCGCGCGCAGGAAGCGTCGACTCGTGCGCGCCGAGGTGCGTACCCCCCAGCCGGTCGTGTGCCAGGCGGCCGAGGCGGCCACCCGGCCCAGCCCGGGCAGCGCCTCGACGGCCGGCGCCAGGCGACCGGTGAGGCCCTGACCGTCGCGGGCGGCCGGGCCCGGGGCGACGTACGGCGGCAGCGCGGGCGGCTCGCCCGCTGCCCCGCGCCTGTCGCCTGCTCGCCTGTCGGCGGTGTCGCTCACACCCTCACCCCACTCCGAAGATCCACAGGTGCAGGAAGCCGCCTGCGAGCCCCATGATGGCGCCGTGGGCGTAGAGCATCCACTCGTCCTCCTTGATGGCCGCCCGCATCATCTCGACGAAGTCGCGCGGCGGCAGCTCCTTGGTGCGGCGCGCCACCAGCACCCGGATCTTCTCGGCCTGGCGCGCGCTGAAGTCCTTGTCACGGAAGGGCGTGAGCGTGCGGCCCACGAGGTCCTGGGCCACCGAGTCGCGGATCGTGTCGAAGCGGTCGCTGCCCACCGCGACCCGCACCGCGCCGCGCGCCGGCCCGACCGCGAGGTCGATGGCCGGGCGCAGGGCGGTGGCCAGCATCGCCCGCGTGCGGTCGCCGCGGGGGCCGTCGAGCAGGAAGTCGCCGATGCGCTCGAGGGTGATGACGTCGTCGGCGATGATGCGGGCGTAGACCTCCGCGGCCTCCGGCTGGCGGCGCGGGAAGAGCCCGTGGACCCTGACGCCCAGGATGCGACGCGGCTCCGGGGGCTCGAAGATCAGCCACATGCCCAGCGCGTTGGTGATCCAGCCGACCACGACGCCGAGCACCGGCAGCAGCCACCACAGGCCGAAGATCGAGTCGACCACCGCCACGGGGATGCCGAGCAGGAAGCCGAAGACGAAGCCGAAGGTGACCATGAGGTTGAGCTCGCGCTGGCCGAAGTCGCGGAAGATCCGCACCACCAGCGAGGGGTTGTCGCGGAAGTGGTCGATCACCATGATCTTGGGGTCGAGCAACTGGTCGATGTGGGTGCCGATCTCGGTGGTCACCCGCCCCACCACGGTCGGCAGCTGGGCGTCGACCCGCTCGACCACCGCACGCCGCACCGGCCCGGGCAGGTCGCGCCACAGGCGCGGGTGCTCGCGGCGCATCACCCCGTCGACGAGCTCGGGCAGCTCGGGGCGGAAGACGGTGACGATGTGCTCGGCGATCTGGTCGGGCTCCAGCTGCTGGTAGAACTCCGCCGGGGTGCCGAGCTTGGCGATGGCCTTGTCGACGGCGATGCTGCCCATCTTGGCCGCACGCGCCGGGATGATCCCCTGCCAGCCCAGGCCGCCCTGGAGCAGCCCCGGCACCTCCTGCACCTTGCGCGGCAGCACCGAGACCAGCTCGCGCATGCCCGGCACGCGCACGCCGTGGAAGCGCACGGGGCTGAAGAGCATCCACAGCCCCGACCAGTTGATGAGCCAGCCGATGACGCCGGTGAAGACCGGGATCGTCAGGAAGTGGACCCACTTGACGTCGTCGGCCCACGCGGCCAGCACGTCGAGCAACCACTGCACCCTGAGCACCCCTTCGTGCCCGGCCGTCCGGCCGGGTGGTGGCCGAAGACTAGCGCCCCGCCCCCGTCGGTGGACGGGTGTTCCGCGTCACGCTCCCCGCCCGCGAGCGGCTCAGCCGCGGCCGCGGCGCCACACCACGAGCGACTGGCCCGGGTCGGGTCGTCGCAGCACCGGCAGCTTGTTGGGCAGCGCGGGGGCCGAGGCGTCGGCCCGCCGCGCGGTGAGCGCCTGCTGGAGCGCGGCCCGGGTGCGGTCGAGCTCGTCGGCCAGCTCGGCGTTGCGCGCGGTCAGCGCGGCCACGTGGTTCTCCAGGTCGAGGATCCGGCGCACGCCCTCGATCCCGATGCCGGCCGAGGTGAGCTCGGAGATCACCCGCAGCAGCTCGATGTCGCGGTGGGAGTATCGACGTCCCCCGCCGCCGGTGCGCCCCGGCGTGATCAGGCCCATGCGCTCGTAGGTGCGCAGGGTCTGCGGGTGCAGGCCCGTCAGCTCCGCGGCGACGGAGATGACGTAGACGGCCGCGTCGTAGGACGGCTCGAAGGGGTCGCGCTGGGCCATGGGGTCACCCGGCCTGCTCGAAGAGGTTGGCGCGCAGCGGCCTGCCGGCCGTGGCGGCGCGGTAGGCCTCCACCGCCTCGCGCGCGGTGGCGTCGAGCACGGCCGGCACCTGCACCTCGACGGTGGCCAGCAGGTCGCCCGACGTGCCGTCGCTCTTGCGCGCGCCCTTGCCGCGCACGCGGAAGGTGCGCCCGTTGGGGGTGCCGGCCGGCACCTTGAGGGTGACCGGCGTGCCCGCCAGCGTCGGGATCCGCACGTCAGCGCCGAGGGCGAGCTCGTCGAAGGAGACCGGCACGTCGAGGGTGAGGTTGTCGCCCTTGCGGCCGAAGAGGCGGTGCCCGGAGACCTTGACGGTGACGTAGAGGTCCCCGGCCGGGCCGCCGTGCTCCCCCGCGCCGCCCTTGCCGCGCAGGCGGATGCGCTGGCCGTCCTTGACCCCCGCGGGGATCCGGGCCTGGATGGTGCGCGAGGACTGGCCGCGACCACTGCCATGGCAGGTCGGGCACGGGTCGTCGTAGAGCAGCTGGCGGCCGTGGCAGGCCGGGCAGGTCTCGTTCATCGAGAAGGCCCCGCCCACCGAGGCCACCACGAAGCCGGCGCCCTCGCACTCGGGGCACACGTGGGGCTTGGTGCCGGGCTTGCCGCCCGTGCCGGAGCAGGTCGCGCAGGGCGCGTCGGAGCTGAGCCGCAGCGAGATCGTCACGCCGTCGAGGGCGTCGGTGAAGCTGATGGTGGCGGTGGTCTCGACGTCGCCGCCCTTGGTGGCGCGCACCCGCTGCCGGGTGCGGCCGCCACCGGCACCGCCGCCGCGGAAGAGGTCGCCGAACATGTCGCCGAGCCCGCCCTGGCCCGGGGCGCCGGCGCGGTCGCGCAGCAGGTCGTCGAGGTTGAAGCCGCCGGCACCGCCGGAGGTGCCTCCCCCACCGAAGCCGCCGCCGAAGCCGCCGCTGCCGTAGAGGGAGCGCATCTCGTCGTACTTCGCCCGCTTCTCGGGGTCGCCGACGACGTCGTAGGCCTCGGCCACCTGCTTGAAGCGGTCGTGCTTGGCGGTGTCACCGGGGTTGGAGTCGGGGTGGTTCTCCCGCGCCAGGCGCCGGTAGGCCTTCTTGATCTGGTCGGCCCCGGCGTCCTTGGTCACGCCGAGCGTGGCGTAGAAGTCCTTCTGCGCCCAGTCGGCGCGGAAGCCGTTGTCACTCACGGGAGAACCTCCCCTCTCTGGTCTCGGTGGTGCTGGTCGTGCCGGTGCTGGTCGTGAGGGTGCTGACCGGGTCTCAGCCGGCCGGGTCGGCCACGAGCACCTGGGCGGCGCGCACGACCCGGTCGCCGATGCGGTAGCCGGCCTTGGCGATCACCTTGCAGGTGGTCACCTCGACCTCGGGGTCCTCGCCGATGTGGGAGAGGGCCTCGTGCAGGCTCGGGTCGAAGGCGTCGCCGGGCTGGCCGAAGCGGATCAGGCCGAGGTTGGCCACGGTCCGCTCGAGCTGCTCGGCCACCGACTTGAAGCCGCCCTCGAGCGGCTCGTGCTCGCGGGCCCGGTCGATGGTGTCGAGCACCTCGGTGATCGGGGCGAGCGCGGCGTAGGTCGCGTTCTCCTTGATCAGCTCGCGGTCGCGCTCGACACGGCGCTTGTAGTTGAGGAACTCCGCCTGCAGCCGCTGCAGGTCGGAGAGCCGCTCGGCCGACTCCATGCGGGCCAGGGCCAGCTCGTCGTCGGCCGGGTCACCGCCCACCGCGCCGGTCGGCTCGGTGGGGTCCTGCGAGCTGTCACCGCTCACGGGCTCCTCCTCGACCTCGGTCTCGTTGGCCATCTCGGCCGCCTCCGCCGGGAACGCCCCCTCGGGGGAGGAAGCCGCAGGCTGCTGCGGCTCCCCCGCCCCGGAGGTGCCCTCGGGGTGCTCGCCGGACGGCTGCTCGCCGGGGGCTGAGGTCACTTGGACTCACCCTCGGTGGAGCCGGTGGTGTCCTCGTCCACGACCTCGGCGTCGACGATGTCGTCGTCGGCCTCGCCCGTGGCGCCGGTCGCCCCGCCGGCGGCGGCGGAGTCGGCCTCGGCCGCGGCGTACATGGCCGCACCCATCTTCTGGCTCGACTCGTTGAGCTTCGTGACGCCGGCGGTGATCTCCTCGCCCGAGGCCTCGGAGTTCTCCAGCGTGGCCTTCAGCGCGTCGACGTCGGCCTGCACCTCGGTCTTGACGTCGTCGGGGATCTTGTCGCCGTTGTCGCCGAGGAACTTCTCGGTGGTGTAGACGAGCTGGTCGGCCTGGTTGCGGACCTCGATGGCCTCGCGACGCTTGGCGTCCTCCTCGGCGTACTGCTCGGCCTCGCGGACCATGCGGTCGATGTCGTCCTTGCCGAGCGCGGAGCCGCCGGAGATCGTCATCGACTGCTCGCGGCCCGAGGCCTGGTCCTTGGCCGAGACGTGCACGATGCCGTTGGCGTCGATGTCGAAGGTGACCTCGATCTTCGGGATGCCGCGCGGCGCCGGCGGGAGACCGGTCAGCTCGAAGTTGCCGAGGGGCTGGTTCTGCGCCCACATCTGGCGCTCGCCCTGGGCGACCTTGATCTCCACCGACGGCTGGTTGTCGTCGGCGGTGGTGAAGATCTCCGAGCGCTTGGTCGGGATGGTGGTGTTGCGCTCGATGAGGTTGGTCATCACGCCGCCCTTGGTCTCGATGCCCAGCGACAGCGGGGTCACGTCGAGGAGCAGGACGTCCTTGACCTCGCCCTTGAGCACGCCGGCCTGGAGCGCGGCGCCGATGGCGACGACCTCGTCGGGGTTGACGCCCTTGTTGGGCTCCTTGCCGCCGAGCAGCTCCTTGACGACGTCTGAGACCGCCGGCATGCGGGTCGAGCCGCCGACGAGCACCACGTGGTCGATCTTGTCGACGGCGACGCCACCGTCCTTGAGCACGTTCTGGAACGGCGTCTTGGTGCGCTCGAGCAGGTCGGCGGTGAGCTTCTGGAACTCCGAGCGCGTCAGGCGCTCCTCGAAGTGCAGCGGGCCCGACTCGCCGTGGGTGATGTAGGGCAGGTGGATCGTGGTCTCGCTGGAGGAGGAGAGCTCGATCTTCGCCTTCTCCGCGGCCTCCTGCAGGCGCTGCTTGGCGATCTTGTCGGCGGCGAGGTCGACGCCGTTGCCGTCCTTGAACTTCTTGACCATCCAGTCGACGACGCGGGCGTCCCAGTCGTCACCACCGAGGTGGTTGTCACCGGAGGTCGCCTTGACCTCGACCACGCCCTCGCCGATCTCGAGCAGCGACACGTCGAAGGTGCCGCCACCGAGGTCGAAGACCAGGATCGTCTGGTCGTCGCCCTTGTCGAGGCCGTAGGCCAGCGCGGCCGCGGTGGGCTCGTTGACGATGCGGCTGACGTTGAGGCCCGCGATCTCGCCGGCCTCCTTGGTGGCCTGGCGCTGGGCGTCGGAGAAGTACGCCGGGACCGTGATCACCGCGTCGGTGACGGTCTCACCGAGGTAGGCCTCGGCGTCGCGCTTGAGCTTCTGCAGCACGAAGGCGCTGATCTGCTGCGGCGTGAAGTCCTTGTCGTCGATCTTCTGCTTCCAGTCGGTGCCCATGTGGCGCTTGACCGAGCGGATGGTGCGGTCGACGTTCGTGACGGCCTGGCGCTTGGCGACCTCGCCGACGAGCACCTCGCCGCTCTTGGCGAACGCGACGACCGACGGGGTCGTGCGGGCGCCCTCGGCGTTCGCGATGACGGTGGGCTCGCCGCCCTCCAGGACCGACACGACGCTGTTGGTCGTGCCGAGGTCGATGCCAACGGCTCGTGCCATGGGTGGTACCTCCATCTAGGGATGCTGCGGGTGAGTGGGGCCGTCCGCGCCCCGAGGGGCTGCGTCCGGCGATGACTCCATGATGCGTCGCCCGCGCCGCCCAGACAAGTTAGTTGAGTCTCATCGACTCAACTTGGCTCAGCCGTCTCAGCGCAGACCAGCCATCCGCAGCCCGATGTCCACGACCGAGACCCGGTCGAGTCCGCCCACCTCGTGCACCGAGATCCAGCGCGCCTCGTCGGTGCTGCCGTCGCGCTCGTGGGTCAGCTCGCCGCCGACGACGCGGGCGGCGAAGAGAGCGCGCACGGCCTTCATCGGGCGTCCCGAGCCGTTGAGGCGGCGCTCGGGGCCGATGACGTAGGTGTCGACGCCCAGCAGGTCGCCGAGCTCGACGTCGTAGCCGCTCTCCTCCTTGACCTCGCGCACCACGCCCTGCTCGACGCTCTCGTGCAGCTCGACCCCGCCGCCGGGCAGCGTCCACTGGCGACGGCTGCCCTCGTTCCAGAGCGCGAGCAGCACGTGCCCGGCGTCGTCGGTGATCACGGCGTAGGCGGCCAGACGGGTGTCGTAGTCGGTGTAGTGCACGGCTCCCATCCTTCCGGCCGGGTCAACCGCGCACGGTCGGGACGCCCGATCGGGTGAGACCAGGAATGATCCGCGGCGCTCGCTCGCTAGGACCCGTATGACCGTTTCCACGATCACCCTGAACAACCAGACGACGATCCCGCAGCTCGGCTTCGGCACCTACCAGGTGCCGCCGGAGCAGACGGCCGACACCGTCTCCACCGCGCTCGAGGTGGGCTACCGCCACATCGACACCGCGCAGATGTACCAGAACGAGCAGGAGGTCGGCGAGGCGCTCAAGGCCTCCAGCATCCCGCGCAGCGAGCTCTACATCACCTCCAAGCTCAACAACGGCTACCACCGGCCCGCCGACGCCGAGCGCGCCTTCGAGGAGACCCTCGACAAGCTCGGCCTCGAGCAGATCGACCTCTTCCTCATCCACTGGCCGCTGCCGACGCTCTACGACGGCGACTACGTCTCGACCTGGAAGACCCTCGCCTCCTTCGTGGCCGACGGCCGGGCCCGCTCCGTCGGCGTCTCGAACTTCCAGCCGGCCCACCTCGACCGCATCGTGGCCGAGACCGGCGTGGTGCCCGCGGTGAACCAGATCGAGGTCCACCCCTACTTCACCAACGAGGAAGCCCGCGCCGCGTCGATCCGCCACGGCGTCGAGGTCGAGGCCTGGTCGCCGATCGCGCAGGGCGCGGTGCTCGACGACCCGACCATCGGCGAGATCGCGGCGAAGTACGGCAAGACCGCCTCGCAGGTCACCCTGCGCTGGCACGTCGAGCGCGGCGACATCGTCTTCCCCAAGTCGATGAAGCGCGAGCGCATGGAGGAGAACTTCGCGATCTTCGACTTCGCCCTCACCCCCGACGAGGTCAGCACCATCGCCGGGCTCGACAAGGGCGAGGACGGGCGCACCGGCCCGAACCCGGACACGTTCGACTACGTGCCCGCCTGAGGCACCACCCGCACGCAGCAGCACCCCGGACGCCGAGCGCCCGGGGTGCTGCTGCGTCCGGGGTGCTGCGCGTCGGGAAGCGTCGGGGAGGCGTCAGCCGACGGTGACGCGGACCTCGTTGGAGGCCTTGCCGCTGTCGGGGTCGAGCACCCGGAAGCGGTTGACCCCGGGCGTGCTCGTCTGCACGTAGGTGGCGAAGGTCTGGTTGCTGACCACCGCGGTGACGGGGAAGTCCTCCCACCCGCCGCCGGCGAAGCGCTGCACCTGCAGCACCGCCCCCTCCCCGGTGGGGAAGACGCCGGTGAGGTCGATCTGGCCCATCGGGGCGACGGAGGTCTGCCCGGCGTTGAGGGTGAGGTCGCCGTCGGGCTTCTCGCTCCTCGTCGGCGACGGGCTCTGCGAGGGGGTGGCCGACGCGGTGGCCGAGCCGCCGAGGGTGATCTCGGGGCCGCCGGGGGCGCCGGTGTCCTCGAAGCGCGGGATGTAGAGGGAGCCGGTGTCGCTGGCACTGCTGGTGGCGCCGGAGTCGCCGACGCCGGCGACGCGGGTCACGGCGAGCGCGACGCCGCCCAGCACGAGGCCGACCGCCAGCCCGACGCCCAGCAGCGCGGCCAGGCCGGTGGCCACCGCGCGACGCACCTCGTGCGACTCCTCCTGGGCCGGCGTCCGGGCGCTGCTGCCGCCGGTGCCGCCGGTGCCGTCGTGGTCGTCGTGCTCGGCCACCGAATCACTCCCCGTCGTCGGCGGGGCCCGTGCCGGCGCCCGCGGGGCCATTCTCGCCGCCGCCGGTCGGCGAGCCAAGCCGGGCGGCGTAGGAGACCACCCCGGCGGGGTCGGGGTTGGCGTCGACCTGCTCGCGCGCGACGAGGAGGTCGAGGTGGGCCTTGGTCTCCATCGCGGCCATGCCCTGGTTGAAGACGTCGAGGCTCGCCCAGGCGTGGTCGTGCCGGGTCCAGGGCAGCACGGCGGCGACGTCGGCGGCGCTGACGGACCCGCCGCGCAGCGCCTCGAGGCACAGCGCGAGCCGGTGCTCGTGGTGGGCCAGCAGGGCGTCGACCCGGGCGTGGGAGGAGGGGGCGACGGGGCCGTGGGCGGGCAGGACCCGCAGGTCGGGCAGCTCGCGCACCCGTGCCAGGGAGGCCATGAAGTCGCCCAGCGGCGAGGCCACGACCGGCACGGTGAAGCCGATCGACGGGGTGATCGTGGGCAGCACGTGGTCGCCCGAGAGCAGCAGGCCGGCGGCCCGGTCGGCGAAGACGTAGTGGCCCGGCGTGTGGCCGGGGGTGTGCACGGCCTCGAGCGTGCGGGTGCCGACCTCGAGACGGTGGTCGCCCTCGAGCCAGGCGTCGGGGTAGGACCAGTGGCCCAGGTCGAACTCCTCCTGGCTGCGGGCGTGCTCCTCCCACCGCTCGGCGACCCCGTGGGCGCCGGCGGTGCGCAGCACGTCGGGGAACGGGCTGCGCCCGGGCCAGGCGTCGCTGTGGAAGAGGTCGAGCGCCGGCTTGTCGCCGATCCCGAGGGACACGTGGGCGCCGGTCTCGCCGGCCAGCTGCGAGGCGAGCGTGTAGTGGTCGCGGTGCACGTGGGTCACCAGGAAGCGGCGCACGTCGCCGACGCCCGCGCCGATCCGCGCCAGCGAGCGCTCGAGCACCGCGCGGGCCGCCGGGAGGGCCCAGCCGCCGTCGACGAGGGTCAACCCGTCGTCGGTCTCGAGGGCGTAGACGTTGACCGCCCGCAGCCCGTCGTTCGGCAGCGGGAGCGGGATCCGGTGGAGCCCGTCGGCCACCGGCCAGGCGCCCTCGGCCGACCAGTGCTCGCCGGAGTCGGGTGAGACCGCGTGGGCCGTCGACGTGCCCGGCCCCGCGGTCCGGCCTGCGGTCCGGCCTGTGGTCCGGCCTGGGGTCTCACCTGGGGTCGGAGCGGGTGTGGGGGGCACGAGGCGGACCCTACGCCGGGACCGCTCGGGCAGGATGGGAGTGTGGACGACCCGCTAGTGCCGCGGCTGCGTGCCGCCGGCTGCGTCTACGCCGAGGAGGAGGCGAGCCTCCTGCGCGCCGCGGCCGAGGGATCCCCCGACCCGGGGACGCTGGAGCGGATGGTCGCCGAGCGGGTGGCGGGCCGGCCGCTGGAGGTCGTGGTCGGCTGGGCCGAGCTCGCCGGCACCCGTGTGGTGGTGACCCCCGGGGTCTTCGTGCCGCGGCGGCGCTCGGCCGCGCTGGTGCGCGCCGCGGAGGCCCGCCTGCGACCGGGGGCGACGGTGGTCGACCTGTGCTGCGGCACCGGCGCCGTCGGCGCCGCGCTCCTCGCGCGCCGCCCCGACCTGGTGGTGCACGCCGCCGACCTCGACCCGGTCGCCGTCGCCTGCGCCCGGCTCAACCTGCCCGACGGCCCCGAGGGCCCGCGGGTCCACCAGGGCGACCTCTGGGCCGCGGTGCCCGAGCGGCTGCGCGGCGCGGTGGACGTGGCGGTCGCCAACGCGCCCTACGTGCCGACCGCCGCCCTGGCCACCCTCCCGCCCGAGGCCCGGCTCCACGAGCCGCGCGCCGCCCTCGACGGTGGCGACGACGGCCTGGTGCTGCACCGGCGCCTGCTCGCCGAGGCCCACCGGTGGCTGCGCCCGGGCGGCGCCCTCGTGGTCGAGGTGGGCGCGGGCCAGGTCGGGACGGCGCTGGCCCTCGCACGGGGGGCCGGGCTGCGGGCCACTGTGGTGCGCGACGACGACGTCGACGGGATCGCCGTGGTGGCGACCCTCCCGCGCCCCGCCACCGGTCTGGACCAGTCCGGGCCGCAGGTGTAGGTGACGCGTCACCGGGCATGGCCCTGACATCGGCGGCCCTCGATCCGGGGGGCGCGCGCAGGCCCGGTGGGAGGCGCCTGCGAGCGGAGGGCCGTCGATGCCGCACCCCGCCGCACCCCGCGGCACCCCCGTGCCGGGCGAGCCCCGTGCCCGACGGGCCCCGGGTCGGGCGCCGTGTGACCGGACGCTCGCCGGGGCTGGCTACGGTGACGCGGTGACGACCTCCCCGCCGGCGCCGGCCCTCCGGTCGCGCCAGTGGCTGCTGGTGCGACGCCAGCTGGCGGCGTTCCGCCCCTCGTGGCGCTGGCTGCGCGGGTCGCTGCGGTCCTTCGCCACCTCCTTCCTGGCCCTCACCGCGAGCCTGTGGCTGCTGCCCGGCACCCAGGTGACCCGCGGCGCGGAGTCGGTGGCGGCGCTGGCCGTCGGCGTGCTCGCCGTCGGGGCGCTCGTGCGTCCGCTGATCACCCGTCTCACCGTGCTGACCGGCGTGGTGGGCCTGCTGCTCGCCGGCTTCCTGGCCCAGGCCGTAGTGCTCGGCATCGCCCTCGCCCTGGTGCCGACCGTGGAGCCCTTCAGCGCCGGCCAGGTCGTGCTCGCCGCCTGGGCGGCGGCGGTCGCGGCCGCGGCGGTCAACTGGCTCTTCGACGCCAGCTCCGACGAGGCGTTCCTGGGCCAGCTCCTGGGCCGCGCCGTGCGTCGTACGCGCCGCGCCGGGAGCGAGGGACCGGGCCTGCTCGTGGTGCAGCTCGACGGGGTCAGCGAGCCGCTGCTGCGCCAGGCGATCACCGCGGGGGCGCTGCCCACGGTGTCGCGCTGGCTGCGCTCGGGCAGCCACCGCATGCGCGGCTGGCACACCGGCGTGCCGGCGACCACCCCCGCCGGCCAGGCCGTGCTGCTGCACGGCGACGTGACCGCGGTGCCGGGCTTCCGCTGGTGGGACAAGGGCCGCGGGCGGCTGCTCACGGCCAGCCGCCCCGTCGACGCCGCCGAGGTGGAGGCGGCGATGTCCGACGGCCGCGGCCTGCTCGCCGACGACGGCGCGAGCGTGTCCAACCTCTTCTCCGGCGACGCGCCCACCTCGGTGCTGACCATCAGCGACGGCCGCCTGCCCGGCTCCGACCGCGGCGCCGCCTCCTACATGGCGCTGCGCAGCGGCTTCCTGCGCTCGCTGACCCTGCTCGGCGGGCAGGTGGTGACCGAGTGGCACCAGGCCCGCCGCCAGCGCACGCGCGACGTGCGGCCCCGGGTCGGGCGCGGCGGCGCCTTCCTGCTGCTGCGCGGGCTGACCACCGTGGTGCTGCGCGACCTCAACCTCGCCGTCGTCACCGAGCAGCTCACCCGCGGGACCCCGGTGGTGTTCGTCGACTTCGTCGACTACGACGAGGTCGCCCACCACGCCGGGCCCACCCGGCCGGAGTCGATGCGCACCCTGGAGAACCTCGACCGCGTGCTGCAGTTCCTCGACCAGGTCTGCGGCGAGGTCGGCCGGCGCTACGAGCTGGCCGTCGTCTCCGACCACGGGCAGGCCCAGGGCACGACCTTCCTCCAGCTCACCGGCCGGACCCTGGAGGACGTCGTGCTCGAGCTCGCCGACGCGCACGCCGGACAGGGCGCGGCCGCCCCCGACCCCCGCAGCCCCGCCGACCGGGCCACGTGGTCGGAGGAGATGTGGGTGCCGGCGAGCATGCTCCTGGCCGGCGCGACGGGCTCCGGGCGCGCCCTGACCCGGGCGACCCGGTCGGTGGCCGAGCGGCCCCGACGCCGCGCCGGCGGCACCCCCGACGGTGGCGCGGGCGGTGGCGCGGGCGGTGGCGCGGGCGGTGGCGCACCTGCCGCCCGCCTGCTGGTCGCCGTCTCCGGTGGCCTCGCCCACGTCTACCGCACCGACCGCCCCGGGCGGCTGACCCACGACGACCTCGCCGCCC